>JAJDZO010000321.1 GCA_022824605.1 Acidimicrobiia bacterium | reverse complement strand
GCCGCACCACACCATCACCAGCCGGTCGCAGTCGTGGGTGCTGCGGAAGTTCTCGATGTCGTCCATCAGGGCTTGGGCCTGTTCCCACTTGGACATACGGGGCTTGACCCGCACGCCGTCGAGGCGGCTGACCCAGCGCTGGTCGAACACGGCGTCCATGGCCACCACCCCCTCCAGTTCAGCGGAGATGGCGCCAAGCTCGCGTTCCTCCAGCACGCCGCAGGTGCGGGCCGCCTCCAGAACGTTGGCCGACAGCGGATCCCAGCCGCCGAACACCAGGTCGTCGAGTCCGGCGAGGGGCACGAAATCCCTGATCAGGGGGTTGCGGTTGTCGGTCTTGGTGCCGAGGCGTATGTGGGCCATCTGGCTGATCGAGCCGATGGGTGGGCTGAGGCCCCGGCGGGCGGCCACCACACCGGCAACGAAGGTGGACGCCACCGCCCCCATTCCCGGTGTCAGCACGCCGAGATTGCCGGTCGCGGGGGCGATTGGTCGGGTCGTAGCAACGTTCATGGTCAATAGCGTAAGGAATAATTCAGAACTTATGCTAATAGATAAGTAAAACTGAACTATAATGCGCGGCGATGGACTCCGATCTTCCTGATCTCTCCATCCGCCAGTTCGAGTACTTGGTGGCGGTTGCCGATTCGGACACCTTTGCTCTGGCCGCGGAGCGGGTTGGTGTGAGCCCGTCGGCCCTCTCGCAGGGCTTGGCCGAACTCGAGCGCCGGGTCGGGGTGGCGCTGTTCGACCGGGAGGGACGCCGACGGGTGCTCCGACCCGACACAAGACCGGTGCTCGACCACGCCCGTCAGGTGCTGGCCCTCACCGCTGACTTGACCAACTGGGCTCGGCGCACCCGTTCCGGTGATCACGGACGGCTGCGTCTCGGGATGATCGACGCTTCGGCGGTCCAGCATCACGGCGAGGTGCTGCGCCGTTTCCGGGCCGAGCATCCGGAGCTGCGCGTCCATCTGCGGGTGGGGCCGTCGGGTGATCTGTTGCGCGAGCTGACCGGCGGGTCACTTGATCTGGCGGTGTGCGTCGAGCCCGCGGAGCCGCCCCGAGGAGTGAGCACCCAAGAGCTGCTGACTGAGGATCTCGCCATCTACGCACCCGACGGGCGTCGCCGCGCCGGCCCCAGCGCGGCCTGGGGGCCGTGGGTGCTGTTCCCCGGCAACGCTCACACCCGATCCGGCATCGAGGCCGCTCTGCGGCGGCAGGGCGCGCCGGTGGAGGTGGTGGCCGAGTCGCATCAGCCCGAGGTGCTGTGCGAGATGGTGAGGCTCGGGCTGGGATGGTCGGTGCTGCCGGTGGTGCAGGCTGAGTGGGGACGGCAGCCCCTGGTGCGCTGCGAGATCCTGGCCCGGCGCCGATTGGTGGTCGCCCGACGCTCGGGCGCGGCCCCCCACCCCGCCAGTCTGCTGTTCGAGAACGCGCTACGCATCGGTAGGTTGGCGGCGTGAACACCTATCCGGTTCGGGTCGGTAGTTGCCTGTTCACCATGGTCGATCCCGAACGGGGTCACGAGGTGGCCTACAACCGCTGGTACGAGCGCGATCACTTCTATGCCGGATGCCTCATCGGGCCGTGGCTGTTTGCCGGCAGGCGCTGGGTGGCCACCCGCGACCTGAAGGACCTGCGGTTCCCGGAGGACTCGCCACTGGCCGTGCCCACCGATGCGGGTTCTTACCTGGCCGTCTACTGGGTCCATGAGGGCCGTCACCGAGAACACTTCGCATGGGCGATCGACCAGGTGGTGGACCTCTACAAGGACGGCCGGGGTTTCAACCACCGGGTCCACGCCCACAGTGTGCTGCTGCACGAGCCGTGGTCGCACTACCGAGACGACGACCCGGTTCCTATCGAACTGGCCCTCGACCACCCCTACCAGGGGCTGGCCGTGGTGGCGGTGGACCCCGCCGCCGGCACCGACACAGACGGTCTCGACGCCCACCTGAGGTCCGAAGCGCTGCCCGAGTTGATGAGCGGCTCGACGGTGGCGTCGATGGTGTCGTGGCGCTACATCGACCCGGCCGGCGGCGCCACCGAGCGGGCCCCCATGGACCTCGGCACCCCGCCCGGCCCGGCGGACCGTCAGATCCAGATGTTCTTCCTGGACGGCGACCCGGCTGAAGCCTGGCCCCGTTTCGGCGCGTACGCAGCCGCACTGGCCGATGCCGGCGCAGGCAAGGTCGTGTTCGCCGCGCCCTTCTGCCCCACCATCGTCGGCACCGACACCTACACGGAGCAGCTCTGGTGATGAGAGGGCGCGCCGATAGGTTCAGGTTTGTCTAGGTGCAGGTTTGTCGCGTCGGGGCGGGGTGTCTCCCGCTCTTGTTCGCTGCGCTCACGGGCCGCCCAAACCACGGCATGGCTGCTCACGGCCTCGCCCGTATGGAGCGCGCTCGCTCGCCTGTTCGCTGGGCCTCTGCAAACAGCTCACGCGGGTCAGCTATGAGGCTGGGGTCATGATTCTTGAGGAACGGACCGTGATGGTGGTGGGGGTCGGCCCCGGGCTGGGTGCGAGCTGCGCTCGTCTGGCTCTGCGCGACGGCGCCAATGTGGCTGTGATGGCCCGCAACGTTTCCCGGCTGCAGGCCGCGGCGGCCGAACTCGACCCCACCGGTGAACGAGTGCTGGCCTGTGCCGGCGATGTCGTCAGCCAGGATGACTGCACCGCGGCCGCCGATGCCGCCGCCGAACGGTTCGGAGCGCTACACGCGGTGATCAACGTGGCCGCCCTCGACACTCAGAAGGGCGCGTTCCACAACACCACCGACGAGGACTGGACGCTCAACCTCACCGTCAACGTGCTCGGCGCGGTGCACGTCGTGCGGGCGGTCGAGCCCCACTTCGTCGCGGCTGGCGGTGGGTCGGTGGTGCTGATCGGATCGCAGGCCTCGATGCGCCCGGTGGCGGAGTTCCCCCAGAGCCCCTACGGGGCGGCCAAGTCGGCGCTGCTGTCGGTGGCTCGCGACCTGTCCGCGGAGCTGGGTCCGTCGGGAATCAGGGTCAACACTGTGGTGCCCAGCTGGATGTGGGGACCCAACGTCAAGCTCTACTGCGAGTGGCAGGCCGGCCTCCGGGGCATCACCGCCGAGGAAGTCAAGCACGAGATCGCCCAAGGAATGGCCCTGCGGGAGATGCCCACCGACTCCGACGCGGCCGAGGCCGCGATCTTCCTGGCGTCGGAGCGGGCCCGCATGATCACCGGCCAGACGCTCGTGGTCAACGCGGGGCACTTCTACCCCGTCGCCTGACCGCCAAACTCGGTTCATCCCTAAAGTCCTGGCCATACCGACCGACCAAAGCCGCGCCCTCTGACAGGTGAGCGTCATCAACACCACGCACGAAAACCATTGGCAGGCCAACACTGTTGAGCTAACCTATTGATACGCGGCTTAAGGCGCTGGGCCTGCCGGGAACAGAACATGGAGCGGTCGGTGAGGATATTGGCCCGCCCCTTGGCAGTGTTCGCTGTTGCCGCAACACTCATCAGTGCTTTGTCACTGATACCTACGACGGCTACGGTTGACGATGCTGCGACAGCCACAGAGATGCATTCGGACACAGCGTCGGTTGATGCATACCCTGCAAACTCTGTGCAGACCAATGATGCTCCGGCCGATAACACGTCGGCGCTGGTGTTGAACGATCCCGGGTTCAGCACTGAGGGAGACTGTGTCGGGTATCGGGCGTGGCTGTCCGATGAACTATCGGGATGCCTGTGGCATCTGAATTGGGGGCAGTCATTCGACGGACAGCTCGGGCCACGGCCGGTCGGCGGCGACATCAACATCGACGACGTTTGGTCGATCACAAGAGGCGCGAATGTCAACGTCGCCATCGTGGACGACACCTGGAATCCGAACCATCACGACCTGCGCGACAATGTCGATCTCGCTCGCAGCCACAACTACGAAGTTCGTCCATTGCCGGAGTCGTCGGCGGCACACGCCACGAAGATTGCCGGGGTGATCGCGGCGCGTGACAACAATGTCGGCAGCCGAGGGATCGCGCCGCGGGCCACGCTGTTGAATTACAACCTCGTCGAGTGGTCGTCAACCGCGCACCAGGCCGATGCGATGCGACGCAACGCCGGAATCGTGGCCGTTTCGAACAACAGCTACGGCCTCGATTCGATATTCCCGGAATTCCTCGTTCCCAACGAATCATGGTGGTCGGCCGTGGACTACGGACTGGAGCACGGATTCGGTGGCAAGGGGAC
>JAJDZO010000363.1 GCA_022824605.1 Acidimicrobiia bacterium | reverse complement strand
GTGCTCGAGCGGCTGCGCACTATCGCCGCGGATGACGCCGGGTTCTTCTCGCGGATCGTGCCGTCGATCCGGGGGGTGTCGGAGGAGACGACCACCGGCGTGATGCGGCTGCATCAGATGCTGGAGCGGGGCGAGCTGCTGTTCCCGGCGGTGAACGTGAACGACTCGGTCACCAAGTCCAAGTTCGACAACTACTACGGGTGCCGCCACTCGCTGATCGACGGAATAAACCGGGCCACCGACGTGATGATCGGCGGGAAGGTGGCGGTGGTGTGCGGCTTCGGCGACGTCGGCAAGGGATGCGCGGCCGCGCTGAGAGGCCAGGGCGCCAGGGTCATCATCACCGAGATCGACCCCATCTGCGCGCTGCAGGCCGCCATGGAGGGCTTCGAGGTCAACACCCTCGAAGCGGTGGTGGGCGTGGGCGACATCTTCGTGACCGCCACCGGCAACGCGGGCGTCATCAGCGCCGGTCACATGGCCCGCATGAAGCATCAAGCCGTCGTGGGCAACATCGGCCACTTCGACAACGAGGTAGACATGGCCGGTCTGGCCCGGATGTCGGACGTGCAGCGGGTGAACATCAAGCCCCAGGTCGACGAGTACGTCTTCGGCGACGGCCATTCGGTGATCGTGCTGTCGGAGGGCCGCCTGCTGAACCTCGGCAACGCCACCGGCCATCCCAGCTTCGTGATGTCGTGCAGCTTCTCGAACCAGGTCCTCGCTCAGATGGACCTGCACGCCAACGGCAAGGACATGCCGATATCAGTGACGACCCTGCCGCGCCGCCTCGACGAGGAAGTGGCCCGCCTGCACCTCGACGCACTAGGCGTGCGGTTGACCAGGCTCACCCCCGACCAGGCCGGCTACATCGGCGTCGACATAGACGGCCCCTACAAGCCCAACCACTACCGCTACTGACCACCGCTACTGACCAGCCTCGCGGCGCCGTCGGGATCGCAGAACGGCCAGCCGTATCAACCGAGCATCAAGTCGTCCCCCGAGGGGCGATGCGCCATCGGAACGGCCAACCAGCAGTCGCGAGGGATGGGAGCCGCGGCGGTCTCAGAAGTCCGGTTCTCTCAGTTCGGCGTAGCCTGCTTCGGCCTCCAATGATCGGCGCCGCCAGAGCCCGCCAAGCCAGACGGCGAAGATCGTCAGCACGAACGGGATCATCAGCACGAACTCCCGTGGCACCCGCTCGGTGATGTTGATCTGAGACTGGATGCCGATGGCGTCGGCGAGCCCGAAGAACAATCCGGCCAATGCTGCGCCGATGGGATGCCACGCCCCGAATATGACGGCCACAAAGGCGATGAACCCTCGACCGTTGGTCATGTTCTCGGTGAAGTTGTTCAGCGCTCCGACGGACAGTTCCGCGCCGCCGAGGGCGCACAGTGCCCCCGCGATGAGTAGCGCCTGAAGACGCACAATCGACGGGTTCACCCCCGCGGTGCGCGCTGCGAACGGGTACTCGCCGGCCGCGGCGAGTCGCAGCCCGAAGCGGCTGCGCCGCAGGATGACCCAGGCGGCGAGCACAATCAGCGGTGTGATCCACACCAGGATGGAGTGCTCCGACACGATCACCCCAAGCCCGGAGGTGATCCCGCTCACCGGTCGGGGCAGCACGGTGTCGGTGAACATGGAGCCGCGCCGATCGAAGATGGCTCCCAGAGCGAAGGCGGTGCCGCCGAGGCCGATCGATGTGAGGCCGAGCCCAGCGATGATGACGTTCGCACCGAGAGGGCCGATCACCCACCAGTACAGGACCGACAGGACCATGCACACGCCGACGGCCGCGAGGATGCCCAGTCCCACCGACCCGGTGGCGTCGGCCACCGCCACGGTGGTGAAGGCTCCGGTGATCATCAGCCCTTCGAGTCCCAGGTGGAACACACCGGCCCGAAAGGCGAAGACACCCGCGGTGGCGACCAGCACCACCGGGGCGGCCGAGCGCAGCGTGGTGGCCAGTATCTGTTCCATCAGCTTGCCCGAGCCTCGGCGCCGGACGCGGCGCGCTGTCGCCGCGCCGCCCGGAACCTGACGGTCACCAGAAACGCCACCATGCCGTGCAGCAGCACCAGCGCGGGCGATGGGAGGTCCGTCACGATCGGCAGGAACAGGATGGCCGACTGCAAGCCGCCGAAGAAGACGGCGGCCACGATGGTGCCCCCGACGCTCAGCAAGCCGACGAGCGCCACGACGACGGCGGTGAATCCGACCTCGGGGGAGAATCCCGTGACCAGCCGTCCCGCTGGGCCATAGAGCTCCACCGCCCCGGCTAGACCGGCCAGCGCCCCGGACAGCGCGAAGTTGATCAGGCCCACCCGACGCACGTCGATGCCCTGCCAGCGAGCCATCGTGGGATTCCGCCCGACCAGGGTCATGGTCATCCCGAAGCGGGTGCGCTCCAGCAGCAGCCAGACCAGCGCGGCCACGCCGCCCACCAGCACAACCACGGTGGTCGACACGCCGGAGCCGTCGGTGATGCGAAAGGCCTCCGGTATGCGCTCGCTGGCTGCTGTCTGACCCGTTCCTGACGGGTTGCGCATGGGTCCGGCGGTCAGATACTGGAGTACCAGCGCTCCGATGAAGCTCATCATCAGCGTGGTGAGCACCTCGTCGGTGCCGAAACGCACCCGCAGATAGCCGGGCAGCAGCGACCAGGCCATTCCGGTGACCACGGCGGCGAGCATCCCGCACGGGATCACCAGCGGAGCAGGACCGTCGCTCCAACCCAGGGTGACGGCCAGGGCAGCGCAGGCACCCACATAGAACTGTCCCTGGCCGCCGACGTTGAAGAACCCGGCCCGGAACCCGACAGCCACTCCCAGGCCGATCAGCAGCAGCGGGATCGCCCAGCGGATCGAGGACGACGCCGCTCCCGGCGCGGTGATCGACCCCTCGATGACGCCCGAGAACACGTCGCCCACGCCGTAGCCGCTGACCTGCAGGATCGCCGCCGTCAGCAGGAACGACAGTCCGACCATCGCCGCGGTGGAGGCCCACCGCTGAAGTCCGTCCGTCATGGCAGTTCTCGTGTCATGGCGGCACTCGCGACGGACCGAATCATCTAACGGCGCCGGTCATGGCGTCGCCCACCGCGCTCGGGTCGTAGGGGGCTTCGAAGCGCGCCGCGACGCCCCCGCCGTACATCACGACCAGACGGTCGGAGAGCTCGAACAGCTCATCCAGGTCCGATGACACGAGCAGGACTCCCGCCCCCTGTTGGCGCAACTCCCGCAGCGAGCGGCGCACGAAGCCGGTGGCCGCGAAGTCCAGACCGCGTGTGGGCTGGGCCGCCACCAATAGTTCAAGGCCGGGGGCAAGTTCCCGGGAGAGGATGAGACGCTGGACGTTTCCGCCGGAGAGGCTGTCGGCGGGCTGAGCGACGCTGTCATAGCGCACCCGCCAGTGGTCCATCGCCTCGGCCGCCTGACGTTTGAGCCCTCGCACCGACACCAGCGGCGAGCGTTGACGCCGGCTTGCGATGAGACGCAGAGCCGATTGGTTGAGCCACAGCGGGGCGCTGCGGCTGATCCCCTCGCTGTTGCGGTCGAAAGGCACCAGCCGCAGTCCCTGCAACCGCCTCCTGCCCGCAGACACGCCGGTCGCGTCCGCTCCGCCGATGATCACGGAACCTTCGGTGACCGGTTGCAGCCCCGCGATGGTCGAGACCAGTGCTCGCTGGCCGTTTCCCTCCACGCCCGCGACCCCCACGATCTGGCCGGCTTCGACGTTGAGGTCCACGCTGCGCAGGCCGGGCTCAAAGGCCGACTCCCGGCTCGAGACCCGCACCAACTCGAGCAACGTCCGCTTGTTGGTGTTCGGCGGTGTCGGCCCCTCGGAGAGTCCCGGCCGGGGGGTCTCGCCAGCCCCCACGCCGGCGATCCGCTCCGCGGCCGGGGCCGATCCGACGATCGCATCGCTGATCCGGCCCTGGGACACCTCGGACCACTCGATCGGACCCAGGACCAGCTCGCCGTCGCGCAGCACGCTCACCGTGTCGGCTATGGCAGCCACCTCGCGCAGCTTGTGCAACACGATGATCACGGTGACGCCGCGGTCACGAAGGCGGCGCAGACGCTCGAAGAGAGCGTCGGTGGCCGCCGGCGTCAGCAGGGCGGTGGGTTCGTCCAGCATCAGAATGCGCGCCTCGCTCGCCAGCGCTCGCACGATCTCCAGCGACTGCCGTGTCTCGACCGGCAGATCCCGGATGCGTGTCGAGAGCGCAGTCTCCCCGCCGACGTCGGCCAGCTCGTGCTGCCACCGCCGGTGCAGATCGGTCCGCCGGTAGATCGACCGACTGCCCCCTCGGGCCGCGGTCAACTCCAGCGCCTCGGCGACCGTGAAGGATGGAGGCAGCGAGAAGTGCTGATGCACCATGGCGAAGCCCGCGTCCCGGGCGGCACGCACATCCCCGGCGGGGAGCCTGCGACCGGCTATGTGCACCTCGCCGGTCTTCGGTGCCTGAAGGCCGCCCAGCACCTTGGCCAGCGTGGACTTTCCTGCACCGTTCTGGCCGACCACCGCGTGGATCCGTCCCGCCGCGAGGTCGAGGCTGACATCGTGGAGGGCACGGACGGCGCCGAAGTAGACGCCCAGCGATCGGCAGCGGACCGCCGGGCCTCCGGCCGGCCCCGGCGGTCTGGGCGCCGTCATCGGTGCGAGATTAGTGCTCTCAGAGTTCAGGATCGAAGGGAACCTCGAGGCTTCCGTCCTTGATCTGCGAGCGGGCCTCGTCGATCTCATCGAGCGTGGCGTTGATGACGTCCACCATCTCGGCTGGACCGTTCGCCAGGAAGTCGGGGTTGATGACCAGGTCCACTCCGCCCTCGGCTACGCCGGCGCCGACGTAGCCGGGCGTGTAATCGTCGCTCAGGGCGTGGCCCACCTGGGCGTGGAGGAGTTCCGCCCAATACAGCAGGACCCCTCCGATCACAGCCGGGCTGTCGAAGTAGTTGACCGAGCCGCCGATCACGTAGCCGCCCTTCTCCTCCGCGGCCTGGATCACGCCGAGATCGGTGGCGGCAGCGTCGGTCATGATGATGTCGTTGCCGCTGTCATACAGCGCGGCGCCCAACTCCCTGCCCTTGGCCGGATCCTCGAAGGAGTCGGCGAAGGCGGCCTCTCCCGTTATGTCGGGATTCTTGCTTTGGGCCGCGGCCACGAAGGCGTTGTAGTCGGCGTTCAGCGGCGGAATCGATACACCGCCCACGAACCCGACCTTGCCGGTGGTGTTGAGCGCACCGGCAAGGATTCCGGCCAGATAGGTGCCCTTGTAGTAGTCGAATCCGATGGAGACGAGGTTGTCGACGCCTCCCTCGAAACCGAAGATGTGGATCCAGCGGGTGTCGGGGAAGTCAGGCGCGACCGCGACGACGGCGTCTTGCATCGGCGGGAACGTCACTGCGACGATGTCGGTGCCCTGGTTGGCCAAGTTCCGAAGGGTGCTCTCGAAGGTGGAAGGATCGGTCGCTTCGATGAAGGTGACGTCGGCGCCGTAGTCCTGCTCCACCAGCTCGAGTCCCCGCACGAGGTCGTCGATCGGCCCCAGGTCGCCGGCCCTCTGGTTGGCTACGAGGGCGACGGTCAACTCCTCGGCCTCCTCGACTTCAGCGGCGGGGGCGGTTGTTGCGGCTGGTTCGGGCTCCGGTTCGTCTGCAGGGGCGGCGGTCGTCGGCGGCGCAGATTCGTCGGGGTCGGGGTCGGGTTCGGCTTGGGGAGCGGCGGCGGTCGTCTGGGCCGGTTCGGGCTCCGGTGCCACGGTGTCGGAGTCGTCGTCGCCTCCGCAGGCCGCGGCCAACAAGGCGGCGGCGAGGAGAAGGGCTGTGCCAATGCGTAGGCGTCTCATGGGGATCCTCCCTGCTAGTGCAGTGTGTTCAGCAAACTATAAATCTTCAATAAACAGAAGTCAATCTCTGGCAACCAGCAGGGCGGTGCCAGTGTGGCAGGACCAGCTCAGCGTCCTTCCCAGCGCGGCGGGCGCTTCTCGCTGAAGGCTCGGACTCCCTCATCGCCGTCCGAGGATGCCAACACCTCTACCAGTGCCGGCACGTTGGCCATGCGAGCGTCGGCGGCGGTCATGTGGGCAGTGCGGCGGACAATCTGCTTGATGGCTCGCAGCGAGAGGGGAGCGCACGCCAGCAGGTTCTCCAACCAGCGATCGACCGCGGCGTCAAGTTCGGAGGCCGCCACGACCTCGTTCAGCAGACCGAGCGATAGTGCCTCCGCGGCGGTGAATCGCTTGCCGGTCAGCAGAACCTCCATGGCCCACTTGGCGGGCAACTGCCGGGCCAGAGACACGATTCCGCCGTCGAGGGGCAGGCGGCCCAGACGTGGCTCCACGAATCCCAGGACGGCGTTGTCTGACGCCACGGCCAGATCGCATCCGACCACAAGCTCCAGGCCGCCTCCGAGGGCGTAGCCGTTCACTCGCGCCAGCACCGGCACGTCCAGGCTGTCGCGCAGCGGCAGGTGGCCGAAGCCGTCTTTTCGGGCATGCAGCCAGTAGTCGAGGCCGGTAGCGCCGGCCGAGCGCATGTCGTCGCCCGCGCAGAAGGCCCGGTCTCCGGCACCGGTCAGCACGACGACCCTTACCGTGCGGTCGGCCTCGATGGTCTCCCAGGCTGTGCGTAGATCCTCCTGGTGGGACTGGTCTATGGCGTTTAGTCGCTCAGGACGGTTGATCGTCACTCGAGCGACATGGTTGCTGACGGTCAGGTCGATGCTCATTCGAGCACCCCGGCTGCGATCAGGGCATCGATCCGCTCGGGCGCGATGCCGTATTCGGCCAGGGCCTCCTCTGCGCCCTCGCCCAGCGCCGGAGGGGGTCGGTGGGTCTCGCTCGGCGTGTCGGGCAGGTGCACCGGCGATGCCACCGACCGCAGCGGCGTGCGGCCCGCCCGGTGCATCTCCACGATCATCGATGAGGTGTGCGGGTCCTCCAGCGCCTCGTCGAGACTCCTCACCGCAGCACACAGCACGTCTTGTGCTTCGAGGCGCTCGACGGCCTCTGCTGATGTGAACCGTCCGATGGCGTCGGAGATCAGCGCCTGCAGTCGGGGCCGGTTCTCGGCCTGAGCGGACATGGTGGCGAAGGAGGGGTCGGTCGAGAGGTCCTCGATGTCGAGCGCCTCGCAGATGTCGCGCAGTGGGTTCGGCTTGAACGCCCCCACCAGGACGATCTCTCCGTCGGCTGCTGCGAACGTACCCACAAGAGGCATTCGTGCCCAGTTGAGCGGCGCGCGGCCCATCAGCGCCATGGTTGCCTCCATCGTCTGCATGGCCAGCAGCGAGTCGTAGAGAGACACTTCGACCCTCTGGCCCCGTCCCGTCCGGGCCCGTTGAAGCAGGGCCATCAGGATCCCGTGCACCATGTGCATTCCGGCGGTGTAGTCGGCCAGCGAGATGGGGTAGATGGCCGTGGGGTTGCGTGGGTCGGCCTTGTGGGACATCGCTCCGGTGAGGGCCTGCGCGAGTATGTCCTGGCCGCCCTTGCGGACGTAGGCCCCTTCGGAGCCGAATCCGGTGCCTTGAGCGAAGATGATGCGGGGGTTGATCCCCGAGAGGCGCTCGTACCCGAGGCCCAGGCGATCCATGACCTCCGGGCGGTAGTTGTTCACCACCACATCGCCTACGCGAACGAGATCGTCGATCAGGGCCAGGCCGTCGGGGGTGCGTACGTCGACGAGCACGCTGCGCTTGTTGCGGTTCACCGAGCCGAACGCCGGGTGTTCGGTGCCGTCGGGGTCGACGATCGCCCGGCGGAAGATGTCGCCACCACCTGGGCGCTCGATCTTCAGCACGTCGGCACCGTGGTCGGCGAGGAGCTGGGTGGCGACGGGACCCAGCATGATCTGCGAGAAGTCCAGGACTCTGATCCCGGCCAGCGGTTGAGTGTCGGGACTGCTCACAGGGAGGACTCCGCAGTGGCTCGTGCCGGACGGGCCCGCGGCGACGGGATGTCGCCGGGGTCG
>JAJDZO010000035.1 GCA_022824605.1 Acidimicrobiia bacterium | reverse complement strand
TTCCCGAGCACCGGATGGATCGGTGGAAGCGTTGACACGCTCGCAGGCCTCATCGAGTCGATCTCTGTGTCGGAGCGTCGGCTCGCCGAGGCAATCGGGATACTCGAGAACGGAGTCGCCGGTGCTGCGGCAGTGCTCCGGGAGCGCTTGACCCCGCGGCATCAGGCGGTGCTCGACGCAATGGGCGGTGCCCTCCATCAGGCCGACGGAGAACAGACGTCGCGCATGGCGATGGCGATCGTGGCCAACGCGCTGACGTTCCACTGCGCCATCTCATCCACTCACCCGCAGGTCGCACCCTTCGAGGAGTTGCGCTCGGGTGGCGATCTGCTGCCAGGAGCGTTGCTCGGGGAATGGCGTGCGATCCTCAAGATCAACTATTGGCCGATATTCGAGATCGCCCGCCGCGTCCTCACACCGGTTCCCGCCGATGTGTTCGCGAGCGTGGTAGGTCGTCTCGCCACGGTCGCGGAACGGCTCGTGGGTATCGGGGTCACCACCATTCAGGAAATGACGGGGCAGCTATTCGGACGCCTGATCGCCGATCGAAAATTCCTCGCCACGTTCTACACGCGGCCTCCGTCGGCATACCTGCTGGCCGAGTTGGCCGTAGCCCGCCTCGAGGTCGACTTCTCGGACCGGAGCACGCTCGAGGAACTCAAGGTGGCAGACTTGGCGTGCGGCACCGGCGCGCTGCTGTCCGCAGCGTACGGACGGATAGCAGTTCGGGCGCGCCGAGCGGGACTGGACGACGCTGAAATGCACGCCGCCTTCATGGGCCGGGTGCTAGTCGGTGCCGACATCATGCCCGCAGCGGTCCATGTGACCGCCTCGATGCTCTCGGCGGTTCATCCCGCGGTGCCATTCGGCGACACCAACGTCCATCTCATGCCCTACGGTCGCTCAGAGGCATCCGATGTCGTCGGCGAGGGCGCGTCGGTCGCGGCGATCGGCTCCTTGGAACTCATCGAAGACGTCGAAGCAGCCTCGCTGTTCGGGACAGGCCGCAGTGCGGTCTCTGGAGTTGACACCGCTGCATCTCCGTCTGGCGATCACATGTTCGTCCTCGACCACGGCTCTGCCGACCTGGTGATCATGAACCCGCCCTTCGCTCGCACGGCCGGCCAGGAGGGTGATCGCGTGGGCGTGCCGCGGCCCGCATTCGCCGGCTTCGGCACGTCCGATTCCGAGCAGGAGGCCATGAGTGCGAGACTCGCCAATATCGGAATCTACCGACGGTCAGGCACCGCAGCCGGCAGTGGGCACGCCGGCTTGGCCTCCAACTTCATCGACTTGGCTCATGCGAAAGTGAAGCCCGGCGGCGTAGTTGCGCTTGTTCTGCCCGCCACGTTCGTCGTGTCGAGTGCGTGGTCGAGAGCCCGCCGTCTGTTGGAGGAACACTACGAAGACCTCATTGTGGTCTCGATCGCCGCGCACGGCTCGACCGACCGAGCCTTCTCGGACGACACCGCAATAGCTGAGGTGCTTGTGGTGGCGACCCGGCGTCGGTTGCGGGAACCTGACCAACACTCTGGATCGACAGGCGAGCAGGTTGCCGATGAGGACGCACCCGTGCACTGGATCGGGCTGGCTGATCGCCCGGTCACCGTCGCGCACTCGATCGAGGTGGCCGCCGCGATCCTCGGAGGTCTTCGCGAAGGAGAGCCCCGCGGAGAGTTGCGTATCGGAGGAGAGCGCATCGGCGTCATCGGCAAGGGCCGCCTTGCAGACGGCGGTTTCGGGCAGCTCAACGAGTTGCAACTGGCAGCGACCGCTCTGGCGTTGCGGCACGACAGGCTGGTTCTGCCGCGGCACCGGCCGTTGAAGCTGCCAATGGCCAGGCTGGGAGATCTCGGCACGGCGGGTGCGGGGAACGCCGCCATCGGAGTGAAGCCGAAGTCTGCTGGCCCGATCGCGCGCGGAACGGGCGCGTACGCGGCCCCGTTTTGGGTCCGCGACCTTGAACCGACGGGAGAGAAGTGGCGGGCGTCCTCCTACCCTGTCCTGTGGGCTCACAATGCCCGCTCGGGGCGGGAGAGCCGTCTGGTGGTCGCTCCTGACGCGTATGGTGAGGTGCGCCCCGACTGCGAGGAGGAGCAGGCTCGCAGGGTCTGGCAGGTCACTGCGTCTCGAACTCATGTGAACCTCGAATTCCGGTTGAACAGCCAGCGCCTTGGCGCTTGCCTCACCCCCGTCGAGTGCATAGGCGGGAGGGCCTGGCCGAGTTTCCTTGCCGAGGCGGGCACCTGGCAGATTCCTGTCGTGCTGTGGCTGAACACCACACTGGGCTTGATCGGTCGCTGGTGGGTCGGGTCCCGACAGCAGCAGGGACGGTCGATTCTCTCTGTCGGGCGGATCGTCGAGATTCCGGTACTGGACTGCCGCTCATTGAGCGGTGACACGCTCTCAGAAGCTGCAGAGGTCTTCGCACGATTCCGGCTGCGCTCCTTCCTACCCGCCAACGAGGCCTACCGCGACGATGCCCGCCAAGACCTTGACCAGGCCGTGCTGTGCGACTTGCTCGGACTTCCCGAGTCGATTCTCGCGCCGCTCGAGACCCTCCGCCATCAGTGGTGCCGAGAACCGACCGTGCACGGCGGCAAGCCCAGCCGTCCCGGGGGTGGGTCGTAGCTGAGGGACCGCGCCGCTCAGTCGAAGCCTGGCCGCGGCGGGACGCTCGGCGAGGCTATGGGAGCAGATCCTCGATTTCGGCAGGCTCACCGGGGATCATGGGGACCGAGCCGCAACCGGCCCACATCGACCACCGCGACGGCTGGAACCCCCACCGATGAGCAATCCGCGCACGCTCGAAGCCACGAGAGAGCATGCTTGGGTCGGGGGTGGTGGCGGGGAGTTGGCCTGTAGGCGGGATTCTGTCCGGGAGTCCGTTGCCGGGGTCTCCGTGGATGACCATCCATCTTTGCGATCTACCCGGGAGTGTCTGCGGGCGGGCCGCCCTCTCCCTGCTCGATCTTGCTCCGGGTGGGGTTTGCCTAGCCACTCCGGTCACCCGGAATGCTGGTGCGCTCTTACCGCACCGTTTCACCCTTGCCGGCGCTGCCGGCGGTCTGTTCTCTGTGGCACTTTCCTGCGAGTCGCCTCGACTGGCTGCTAGCCAGCACCCTGCCCTGCGGAGTCCCGACCTTCCTCGATCCGCCTGAGCGGACCGCGGCCATCTAGCCGGCTCCCCGCCACCGCTTCAAGGCTAGCCTTACCGCACTATGGCCACGCTTGACGACTACGGCGGATGGCCCGGCGTGCTGGCCACGCTCGCGGCCGGCCGCGACATCGGACCCGGCGAGGCTCGGGCTGCCCTGGGGGCGATCCTCGCGGGCGAGGCAACCGACGCCCAGGTGGCCGCCTTCATCGTCGCCCTGCGGCTCAAGGGACCGGCAGTGGGGGAGCTGCTAGGGCTGGTGAACGCCATGCGCGACGCGGCCACGCCCCTCGACGTTCCCGCCGACACCATCGACATCGTGGGCACGGGCGGCACCGCCGGCCGCAAAGCCCACGCGTTGAACATCTCGACGATGGCCTGCTTCGTAGCCGCGGGCGCCGGGGCGACGGTCTGCAAGCACGGCAGCGTGCGAGCCTCCTCCACCTCCGGCAGCTTCGACCTGCTGGACGCAGTGGGAGTGCCCATCGCTGCGTCGCCCGAGCAGGTGGCCCACACGGTGCACACTGTGGGTCTGGGATTCGCCTTCGCCAAGACCTTCCACCCCGCCATGCGCCATGTTGCGGGCGTGCGCACCGAGGTGGGCATCTCCACGGTGTTCAACCTGCTCGGTCCGCTGTCGCATCCGGGCCACGTGAAGCGCCAGGTCCTCGGCGTGCTCGAACAGTCGCTGGCCCCCACCATGGCCGCGGTGCTTCAGGCGACCGGCTCGGTGCGGGCGCTGGTGGTTCACGGAGACGGCCGCTTCGACGAGTTCACCACCACCGGACCGAACTCCGTCGTCGACTTGAACGACGGCCGAGTGACTGAGTACCGGGTGCTCGCAACCGACGTGGGGCTGGCTGCGGCAACGCCCGACCAACTGCGGGGAGGCGACCCGGTCGACAACGCCCGGATCTTGTCGGGCATCCTCGCAGGCGAATCCGGTCCCTTGCGAGACGTGGTGGTCCTCAACGCAGCCGCTGCGCTGGTGGTGGCCGGAATCGCCGACGACCTCGCCGACGGCGTGGAGGCAGCCGTGGCCGCCATCGACGACGGCCGGGCAGCCGACAAGTTCGATGAGGTGACCGCCGCGTCCCCGTGAGCCTCGACACCTCCACGAGCGCCGCCCGATGAGTGCCGACGCGTCAGCGATTAGTGCTCGATGAGTGCCGACGCTTCGACGATTGGTGCCCGATGAGTGCCGACACCTCCACGAGCGCCGCCCGATGAGTGCCGACGCTTCGACTGTCGCCCCCGTGAGCCTCGACCGGTCTGCGATCTCCGAGATCGGCCGGCGGGCGGGGTTGTGTGCGGTCGGGTTCTGCCGGGCCGAACCGTTCTCCCGCACCGCCGAGACCCTCCACGACCGCAAGCGTGCCGGGCTGCACGGCGGGATGCAGTTCACCTACCGCAACCCGCAGCGTTCCACCGAGCCGCAGCGGCTGGTGCCCGGCGCCGCCTCGCTGGTCGTCGGTGCGCTGGACTTCAGCGAACCGGCCTGCGACCGCCCCGACGACTTCAGCCCCTACGCCCGGGTGGCCGCCTACGCACGGGCCGACTACTACACACCGTTGAAGCGCGCCCTCGAAGCCATCGCCGGCGCGCTGAGGGCACATGGTCACCGAGCGGTGGTGTCGGCCGACTCCAACGGGCTCGTCGACCGGGCTGCGGCCCATCGCGCCGGCATCGGCTGGTGGGGCAAGAACTCCAACATCCTGGTTCCGGGTGCGGGCAGCCTGGTCGTGTTGGGCGCGGTGGTGACCGACGCGGCGCTCGTGTCGGCCGACCCGGAGCCGATGGCCGACGGCTGCGGAACCTGCCGGCAATGTCTCGACGGGTGCCCGACAGGCGCCATCGTCACTGCGGGCACGGTGGACGCCCGACGCTGCCTGGCCTGGCTGGTGCAGGCCGACGGCGTGTTCGACCCCGACCACCGCATCGCGCTCGGCGACCGTCTCTACGGCTGCGACGACTGCTCCGACGTGTGCCCGCCGAACAGAATCCACCTCCGCCGCCGAGCGCACGCCAACGGCGCCAGCCCCCCGCAGCCACCCGCGACGGAGGGCTCCGACGCTTCGTCGCCCGTAGCCGATGCCGCCCCCAGCGCTGAGCAGCCGCCCGCGGCGACGGACTCCGACGATCGGCAGGCGACGGCCGCCACCACATCCGATGATCGCCGGCCGACAACGGCGATCGGGCCTGACGCCGCGCCGCCGACGGTCACGACTGGCCACATCCCTCGTCCACGCACCGCGGCGACCGGATCTGGCGTTGCGCAAACGTGGGTGGCGGTACTGGATGTGCTCGATGCCTCTGATGAGGAGTTGATCGCGAGGTTCGGGCGTTGGTACATACCTCGGCGCCAGGCTCGCTACCTGCGCCGCAACGCCCTCGTCGTGCTGGCCAACGTGGGCCGGCCCGACGATCCCCGCACGCGCACCGCGGTGGAGCGCTCGCTGCGCGATCCTGATCCGCTCATCCGGGCCCACGCGGTGTGGTGCGCCCGCCGCCTGGAGTTGGGCCTCGACGCGCTGACGGGGCGCGACGATCCGATGGTGAAAGCCGAACTGGACCGGCCGGTGCCGCCCATCCACCGAGCGGTGGCGTGACCCGTCACCTGCTCGTCACCAACGACTTCCCGCCCAAGGTGGGAGGCATCCAGAACTACCTGTGGGAGCTGTGGCGGCGGCTGCCTCCCGAAGACGTCGTGGTCCACACCACCCCGCACGACGGAGCGGACGCCTTCGACGCGGCCCAGCCCTTCACCGTGACCCGGTCCCGCGAGCCGTGGCTGCTGCCGGGGCCGCATCTCGTGCGCCGGGTGCGACGTCTGGCCCACCACCACGACGTGGACATGGTGGTTGTCGATCCTGCCCTCCCCGCCGGACTGATCGGACCGCGCCTGCCCCTGCCGTACGCAGTGATCGTGCATGGCGCCGAGGTGGCCATTCCTGCTCGTGTCGGCGGTACGCGGCAGTTGCTGCGCAAGGTGCTCGACGGCGCGGCCGGGGTGATCTCCGCCGGTGGGTACGCGGCCGCCGAATGCGAGCGGGCCCTCGGACGCCCGCTCCCGACGTGGGTGATCCCGCCCGGCGTGGACACCGGCCGGTTCAAGCCCTTGACCAGTGAGCAGCGGGCGCAGGCCCGCAGGAGGCTGGGACTGCGGACCGAGGCTCCCACCGTGGTGAGCGTGTCGAGACTCGTTCCCCGCAAGGGCATGGACACACTCATCGGCGCGGCCGCACAATTGCGCGACACCCATCCAGACCTGCAGGTCGTCATCGCCGGCAGCGGGCGGGACCGGCGCCGCCTCACCCGTCTGGCCGCCCGAGCCGGTGCCCCGGTGCGGCTCACGGGTCGGCTCAACGACGGTGACCTGGCCGACCTGTACGGCTGCGCGGACGTGTTCGCCATGCTGTGCCGCACCCGCTGGCGGGGGCTGGAGCAGGAGGGTTTCGGCATCGTCTTCTTGGAGGCCGCGGCCGCGGGCGTGGCGCAGATCGCGGGTCGCAGCGGCGGCGCCCACGAGGCGGTCGCCGACGGCGAGACCGGGGTCGTGCTCGATCCGGCGGCACCGCACAGCGCAGCCGAGGCCATCAGCGCCCTCCTCGACGCTCCCGAGCGCCGCCGGCGGATGGGCGAAGCGGCCCGCCGGCGGGCTGAGGCCGACTTCTCCTACGACGTCCTAGCGGGCCGTCTGAGACAGGCGCTGAGCGACATAGCGCAACAGTCACCGCGCTGAGCGGCTTCGTTCCGGCTGCGAGCCTGTGATGGCGCAACCCGGCCTTCCAGTTCCCGCCAACCGCTGAGCGTCGGGCTTCGCTCGAGCGCTGAGCTTGGGATGCGGCATCTACCGGCCACGTTGTTAGTGTCACTCGCGTTGCGGCGCACCGCGGCCGCCGCGTCGATTCTGAGGACTGCAAGTGGTCGATCAGGCAACCCAGCGCACCACGATCATGGCTTCGCCGCAGCGGTGCTTCGACGCGGCCGTCGACTTCGAGCAGTACCCCCGCTGGGCCCATGACATCAAGGAAGCGCAGACAATCGCCCGCGACCGCGACGGCCGAGCAGTAGACGTGAAGTACAGGGTCACCGCCATGGGCCGATCCACCACATACACGCTGCGATACTTCTACGGATCCGACCCGCTGCGTCTCGCCTGGCGCCTCCAGCGCGGCGACGCCACCACCCGCCTCGACGGCGAGTACACCTTCGTCGCGGTCGACGGCGAGCCCGAAGCCACCGAGGTGACGTACCAGTTGGCCGTGGAGCTGGCCGTGCCGCTGCCCGGCTTCGTCAAGCGACGGGCGGAGTCGCGCATCATGCACACTGCGCTCGACGAGTTGAAGGCCTACGTGGAAGCAGGCGCCGGAGCCTGACCTCCGGTGTCGCGATCAAGCATGTTCTGCGGATTCGACATCGGCGGCACGAAGGTCTTGGCGCTGGCAGTACGGCCTGAAGACCCCACGACTCCACTGGCGGTCAGACGCACGGCAACCATCGCCGACGGTGACGCGCTGATCAACACGATGACCGAGATGATCGCCGGCCTCGAAGCCGACTGCAACGAGGCCTGCTCGGCCGTCGGCGTAGGCATCGCCGGACTGGTCGACGCCACCGGCGTGCTCAAGTACTCGCCCAACATCGACGGCCTGCTCGACCTCGACATCCGCAGGCGGCTGCGGGCCGAGTCGCGCCGGCCGGTGATGGTCGAGAACGAGGCGAACGCGGCTGCCTGGGCGGAGTCGCAGCACGGAGCAGGTCGAGGCGCCCGGCACATGGCGCTGGCAGCCCTGGGCACGGGACTGGGAACCGGGTTCGTGTTCGACGGTCAGCTGTACCGGGGCTGGAACGGCTTCGCGGGCGAGTCGGGCCACACGACCATCGAGTTGTCGGGCCCCGAGCACGTCACCGGAGCGAGCGGACCGTGGGAGTACTACGCGTCGGGCACCGGGCTGGGCCGGCTGGCCCGCCAGGCTGCCGCCCGCGGCGATTTCGACCGGGCGACGGCAGAAGCCGGTTCGGTCAGTGCCATCCGGGGCGAGCATGTCCACGAACTGGTCGTTGCGGGCGATCCCGACGCCCTGGCCGTGCTTGACGAGTTCTGCTACTACACCGCGGTCGGTGTGGCCAACCTCGTGCATGTGCTCGACCCTGAGATGGTCGTGATCGCGGGCGGGCTGGTGGAGATCGGTGAACCGCTGGTGCGAGGCGTGGACGACTGGACACACCGGCTGGTCTTCGGCGCCCGGCATCGGCGCCGCGTGCAGGTGGTCCCGGCGCAACTCGGAAGCCAAGCAGGCGCGATAGGCGCAGCCCTGCTCGCCGCTCAGGCCGTGTGATGCGGGTCGCGGTGCTGCTCGCCGCTGAGGCCGTGTGATGCGGGTCGGGGTGCTTACCGGGGGCGGTGACTGCCCGGGGCTCAACGCGGTGATCAGGGCCGTGGTGCGCAAGGCGGAGTGGCACTACGGCTACGAGGTGATCGGGTTCCTCGACGGTTGGCGGGGGGTGGTGGACGACGAATGGGTGCAACTCGATGTAGAGGCCTGCCGCGGCCTGCTGCCCAAGGGCGGAACGATGCTGGGCACGTCGCGGCACACGCCGTTCAGCCTTCCCGACGGTATGTCGCACGCCACCGAGACCATCCGCGGCCTCGGACTCGACGCGCTGATCGCCATAGGAGGCGAGGGCACCCTGTCATGCGCCTCGGCGATGGCCGACCGCGGCTTCAGCGTGGTCGGTGTTCCCAAGACCATCGACAACGATGTGGGCATCACGGAGAGGACGTTCGGGTTCGACACCGCGGTGACGGTGGCCACCGAAGCCATCGACCGTCTCCACACCACCGCCGAGAGTCACGCCCGGGTGATGTTCGTCGAGGTGATGGGGCGCCATGTGGGCCACATCGCCACCTGGGCCGGCATCGCAGGCGGCGCCGCCTACACCCTCGTGCCCGAGGAGCCCTTCGACCTCGACGAGCTGTGCGCAGCCCTGCTGCGTCGTCGGGCCCGCGGCCGCTACTCCTCCATCGTGGTGGTGGCCGAAGGCGCCCGGCCCCGCCCTGGCACCCTCGAGATGGACGAGCCCCCGGTCGACGACTACGGCCACAAGCGCCTCGGCGGGATCGCCAACATCATCGCGGCCGAAGTGGAGGCCCGTACCGGACTCGAGACTCGGGTCACCATCCTCGGGCATGTGCAGCGGGGAGGCACACCCACACCGTTCGACCGGGTGCTGGCCACGCGGTTCGGGGTGGCGGCCATCGACGCGGTCCACCACGGGAACTTCGGCCAGATGGTGGCCCTGCGCGGCGGCGCGATCGAGCCGGTGTCGTTGCGGGACGCCACGGCCCGCCTCAAGCCGGTGAGCCGCGACCTGCTCGACGTGGCCCGCACGTTCTTCGCCTGAGAGGCCGAGCGAAGAGGCAAGCGAGCGCGCTCCATACGGGCGTGGCCGTGGCCCGAGCGCCTTTCCGTTGCTATCCCTCCGGCTCTTCCTCGCTCTCGGTGTCCTCCTGGCCCTCTGGGTCTTGTTGGCCCTCTTGGCCTTCGTCTTCTTCGGGGAGCGTGGTGGTGGTGGCCGGCGCGAAGTCGGGTTCGAACTGCTCGTAGGCGCTGGTTCGCAGGACCGATCCGGGGTCGGCGTCGGCGTCGCTGGTGGGCACCGACACCTCTTCGCCGTCGAGCAGGATCCTGACCCCCTCGACACCGTCCGTCTCTGAGGCGGTGAACACGAGCTGGGCGGCCGCGAAGCGCAGCTCGTCGGCGGACGGCGGCTGATCCTCGCCCTCCGACGCGAGGTGCACGATGTCGACGGTGGCCACGCCGTCGATCACGGTGGCGCTGAGAATCTCGAACAGCTCCAGGGTGTTGAAGTAGCCGGCATCGGACTCCTCGGCCGAAGCGGCCTCACCGAACAGGGTGTCGAGCACATCGACCAGAGTGGCGTTGCGACGCAGCTGACGCTCGACCTCCACCACGATGGTGCGCTCGATGTCCTGCGGGTTGGTGAGCAGGTACACCGGACGAGCCTCGTTGAGAGGCGCGGGCACGGTGGTGGTGGTGGAGGCCGTGAACCCGGGCCGCAGGCTCTCGGGCAGTTCCTCGGGGTCGATGGCCTGAGCATTCTGATCGGTCGGCAGCCCGCACGCCGAGGCCGCGACCACGACCAGCACCAGGGCCGCCACGCCGAACAGGCACCGAGCGGCCTGCCGGCGACGAGCGAGCCGTGGCAGCCTCACAGGACCAGGGCCTCCTCGGATTCGTCGTCTGCGACCGTCACCGGCAACTCGACCACGAAGCGGGCCCCGGTTGTGGAGTTCGGGCGGTCCTCCACCCAGACGCGCCCGTCGTGCAGTCCCACATGCTCGGCCACCAGGGCCAGACCCAGGCCTGACCCCGAGTCGCGGCCGCGGCGCCCGCCGGCCCGACCTCGGTGGAACCGGTCGAAGATCAGCGCCCGCTCTGAGGGCACCACCCCGGGTCCGTTGTCCTCCACCCCGATGCGCACACCGCCGTCGTGGCGGTCGAGGCTCACCCGCACCTCGCCGTCGCCGTACTTGGAGGCATTGTCGACCAGGTTCGACACCACCCGGCCGAGGCGGCGCTTGTCGGCGAGCAGCACGGTGTCCTCCATGCCGGGAGCCGCCTCGAAGTCGACCACCGCGGTCGAGTCGAGCCCGAACTGGAAGATGGCGTGCTGCACGAACTCGACGATGTGCACCTCCTCGGCCTGCAGGTCGGCGGTTCCCACGTCGTAGCGGTTGATCTCGAGCAGGTCCTCCACCAGCCCCCGAAAGCGCGATATGTCGTCGCTCAACAGGTCGAGAGCGGTGCGTCCCCGCTCGCCCAGCTCGTCGGCCATGTTGTACAGGACCTCCACCGAAGCAGTCAGCGTCATCAACGGCGACCGCAGCTCGTGGCTCACCTCCGAAGCGAAACGGGCGTCGCGGGCGATCCTCTCCTCGAGGGCGCGGGCCATCTCGTTGAACGAAGCGGTCAACGAGGCCAGGTCGGCGTCCTCGGGCGCGGTGAGGCGAGTGTCCAGCGCGCCCGCGGCCAGCGCCTCCGCCGCGGTGCGCACCTTGAACAGCGGGTTGAGCAGGCGCCCCGCGGCCCACCAGCCGAAGGATGCGGCGAACATGGTGGTCACCGCGGCCACACCGAACAGGATGAAGGTCAACGTGTCGAGGGTCGCCTCGATGTCGTCGAGGGGGGCGGCCTCGAAGTAGATCGCTGCGTCGGGGGGGCCGGGAATGGGCACCGCCGAGACGATGGCGATGCTGTCTCCCACTGCGGTGCGCATCTTGGCCGGCGTTCCCGACTCCACCAGCGCGAGCAGCGGGCCCGGCACCGTCTGCTGGTTGAACACCAGCGGATCGGCGGAGGTCCACTCGTCGCCGACTCGCAGCAGCGGGAACGTGCCCGATGTCTGGCGGAGCCGCTCCACGATCGCTCGCCGGCCCTCGTCGTCGGTCTCCGACGTCAGCTCGTTGCGTACTCGCCGACCGTTGTTGGCGAACACCGAGAAGGCGGTCTCGTCCCGCTCGTCGAGGAGGTTCTGGCGGGTCAGCGCAACCGTCGCCAACGAGATCGTGGTGGCCAGCAGCAGCCCGCCGATGGCGAACGCGAAGGTGATGCGGGTGCGCAGCCCGCGCCGGTACGACAACCTGGGTACTCGCAACCTCGGTACTCGCAGCCTCACGGTCCACGCCCTGCCGAGATGCGATCTGCTCGCAGCCTCATCGTTTACGCCCTGTCGAGATGCGATCTGCTCGCAGCCTCACGGTCTGCGCCCTGCCGAGGTTCGCTGTGCCCATGGGCCTCGGGCTCTACGGTTGGAGCTTGTAGCCGAGCCCGCGCACGGTCACCACATGGCACGGCTTGGCCGGATCGGGCTCGATCTTGGTGCGCAGCCTGCGCACATGGACGTCCACCAGCCGGCCGTCGCCGAAGTAGCCGAGGCCCCACACCCGTTCCAGCAGCACCTCGCGGCTGAAGATGCGGCCGGGATTCGACGCCAACTCCACCAGCAGCCGGAACTCGGTTTTGGTGAGGTGGGCCTCGGTGCCCGACACCCGAACCACTCCCTCGTCGGGGAGGATCTGGAGGTTGTCGAAGATGATCTCGCTGCCGCCGTCGTCGGAACTGCGCGCTCGTCGCAGCAGAGCCCGGATCCGCGCCGACAGCTCCTTGGGTGCGAAGGGCTTGGTGAGGTAGTCGTCGGCGCCGGCTTCGAGTCCGGCCACCACGTCGTGGGTGTCGGATCGTGCGGTGATCATCACGATGGGCACATCGCTCGACTTGCGTATGGCCCGGCAGATGTCGAACCCGTCGATGCCCGGCAGCATGATGTCGACGAGCACCACGTCGGCGGGAACCCGGTTGAAGGCGGCCAGAGCCTCCTCGCCGGAGGCGACCTCGTCCACTTCCCAGCCCTCGTCCTCGAGCGCCAGCCGCAGCGCGGTGCGGATGCGCTCGTCGTCCTCCACCGTGAGGATCCGGGTGGTCACGAGCCCCGATTCCTCCCCGACGCCCCGCCGGGGGAGCGAACGGTGCTGCCGGGTTGCTGCGCCCGCCACTCGGCTGCGGCTCGAAGCGTGAGCACGGCCACGATCCCGGTTCCGACCGCCGCGATGACCGCGCTGGCGAGCCCGATCAGGCCGGCGGTGGTGGTGCAGTCGCCGCGGCAACTCAGATCCATCACCGTGAATCCGATCAGGCCGCCGCACACGCCGGCCACGATGATGGCCGAGAACGCCAGCACCCGGGCCGTTAGCGAGGGCGAAGAGTCGGGCGGCACGGTGCCGCGGCGGTCCAGCACCACACCAAAGCCTAACCCACCGGCCGCCCGGCGGCCCCCGACAGTGTCGCTGGGGCGACGCGGCAGCCACCGAGCCCCGCCGCCGGCAGCCATCAGCCGCCCGGCGGCCCCGGACAGTGTCGCTGGGGCGACGCGGCAGCCACCGAGCCCCGCCGCCGGCAGTCATCAGCCGCCCGGCGGCCCCGGACAGTGTCGCTGGGGGCTGGCAGACTGAACGTGTGCTCGTGGGGCCGGGGTTCGAGTTGTGAGCGGGGAGATTCGGGGGCGTCCGCCTGATGGGACCGTCGGGTTCCTGCATGTGGACATGGATGCCTTCTATGCCGCGGTGGAGGTGAGACGGCGGCCCGAACTGCGAGGCAAGCCGGTGGTGGTGGGCGGCACCGGCAACCGGGGCGTGGTGGCCGCGGCCAGCTACGAGGCCCGGGTGTACGGGATCGGATCGGCCATGCCGTCGGTTCGGGCTCGACGGCTGTGCCCTCATGCCGTGTTCCTTCCCGGCGACCATGCCCACTACGCCGAGGTGTCCAAGCGGGTGATGGCCATCCTGCGCGACGTCACCCCGCTGGTGGAGCCCTTGTCGTTGGACGAGGCCTTTCTCGATGTGCGGGGAGTGGCCCGACTCCTCGGAGTGGCCCCGGATCTGGCCGTCGTGATCCGTGAACGCATCCTGGAGACCGAGCAGCTCACCTGCTCGGTGGGTGTGGCCTCCACCAAGTTCATGGCCAAGCTGGCCACCGAGCGGGCCAAGCCCCGGGTCGAGCCCTCAGGACCGGTATGGGGTTCAGGGGTTCACGTGGTGGAGGCCGGCACCGAGTTCGACTTCCTGCACCCGTTGCCGGTCACGGCCCTGTTCGGCGTGGGTCCGGCCACCTCTAGACGCTTGACCCGCCTCGGGGTCGAAACGGTGGGCGACCTGGCCAGGGTGACGGAATCGTCGCTCACGGCCGCCCTCGGCGCGTCCGCGGGCCGACAACTTCACCAACTGGCCAACGGCGTGGACGACCGGCCGGTGGTCGTGAACCGCCGGCCCCGCTCGATCAGCCATGAGGAGACCTTCAGCAGCGACCTTCATGCCCCGGACGCGCTCGACGCGGAAGCAGCCAGGATGGGCGACGCCGTGGCCCGCCGGCTCAGATCCTCGAGTCTGGTGGCTCGCACCATCGTGCTGAAGGTCCGATTCGGCGACTTCAAGACCATCACCCGTTCGGTCACCCTGCGGGCGCCCACCGACGGCGCACGCGAGGTGGTGGCCGCCGCCCGTGAGCTGCTCTCGGGCGTCGACATCACGCCCGGTGTGCGTCTGCTCGGCGTGGGAGCGTCGGGGCTGGTGGACGCCTCTGCGCACCAGCTGTCCTTCGATGACGGTTCCGACGCCCACCCCGCAGCCGAGCAGGTGGCCGATCAGATCAGGGACCGTTTCGGCTCGTCGGCCATCGGCCCGGCGGTGGCCGTGCGCGCCGGAAGGGGCTTGCGCTCGCCGGTTGATTCCGAGCAGAAGTGGGGCCCCGACGCCGGTGCCCCGCAAGCCGACGGGAGGCCGAGCCGGTAGGCCCGTCCGTGCGGGCCATGCCGGCGAGGCCGTCGGCGGCACTGCCGGAATCGGCTTGACGCGGGGTACCGAAATCCGGCTATCGTCACAGCAGATATGCACGGCTGCTGCACACGCCGATGGTGCCGGAGGTGATGGCGTGCCGTTGTCAGAGGACGAACAGCGCATTCTCAGCGAGATCGAGTCACACCTCTATGAGAGTGACCCGGACTTGGCCCGAGAGGTAGCCGAGACCACCGTCTACACCCACGCGTTCCGCAACATCCGCTGGGCGGCTCTCGGGCTTCTGGTCGGGGTGGTGCTGATGGTGTGGCTGCTGTCGACCTCGTACCTGCTGTCGTTCGGCGGATTCCTCGTGATGCTCGGGTCGCTGCTGTTCCTGGAGCGCAACGCGCGGCGGGTCGGCAAGGTCGGGCTGGGGCAGATGACCGAGTCCATGCGGGGCGGAAAGCTGCGCCATGTGGTCGGCGGCGCCGGCTCGCGCATGCGTGACCGCTACGACCGCGACAACCGCAACGGCGACTAGGGATTTAGCCTGGATCCGTCGGTGACAGAACCGGCACGGTCGCCGGGTGCGCGGTGCCGGGTGTCGGGGTTTCAGGCGGGTCCGGCACGGGCTTGGGCGGTTCGTGCGGCGTGGAGTGCGGCTCTTGCCGCGGCTGGTCCCGGTCGGGCGGCTGGCCGCTGGTCGGAATCCGGTAGCGATGTTCGTCCCGGCACAGCAGTTCTAGCGGCGGTGGGGCCGAGTGTTGCTGTTGGTGGGTTGCCGGCGTCGTGGGTCGGGGGTTCGGGCTTGGGTCGGGGTTCGGGCTTGGTGTGGGGTTGGGGTGGCGGGGTGAACAGTGGTGGTGTGGCGATCTGCGGTGGTGGGTGTTCTGGTGCGTGGGCGGGTCCGTGGTGGGTTCGTTGGGGTGGGTGAAGGGTGTGGTTGCCGTCGGGGCTCTTGTGTATTTGCCAGTGGTCGTGGTGGATGCGGTGGTGGCAGCTCCAGCAGGCCGGGACGAGGTTGTCGAGTTTCGTGGGTCCGCCGCGTGATGCGGGTTCGATGTGGTGGCCTTGGCAGATGCCGGGGTTGGCGCCGCAGTGGAAGCAGCCGCCCCATTTGGCGATGAGGAGTTGCCATTGTGATTCGGTGACGGTGCGGCGTGAGTGGGTGCGCCAGATGGGTGTGCCTTTGCGGTTATAGACGACGCCGGTGAGCTTCGCGTTGCAGGAGAGCTCTTCGAGCACTGTGTTGGGGAGTCGTTCTCCGTCGGGGAGCTCCGCGATGAGGTCGCCGGTGGTTTCGTCGACGTGGGCGACGACGCAGATGTCAGCGAAGGGCTTGCCGCTGCCGGCAGTAGTGCTGGAGGTGAGGTTGTCCAACGCGTCGGCCATGCACTGGTCGAAATTGCGCCGCCGGCCGTGGCCCTGGCCGTTGTCATTGTCGTTGAACTGCTTCTTGTCCGCGTCATGGAGGCGTCCCGCAACGGCGCGGAGCCGGTTGGCGATGCGTTTGCCGGCGACGGGGTCGAACTCGCCGCGCAGGTGCATCATGCCGCTGTCGTCGTCGTTCCAGATCCGAACGCAGCGCCTCGCCCGCAGCCTCGCGTGCTCAGCGGCGCCGTCGTCGTTCTGGTGGCGCGCCGTCCAGCGACGTGTCTCTCGAGCGAACTGTTCGGGTCGCAGCGATTCAGCCTTGGCCAACAGTTCAGAGTCGGCCGCGACATTGTCCGCACCGGTCTTCTCCACCGCGTCAGCAAGCCGTCTGGCGTTGGCCTGCGATACCCGCCCCGACTCCACCGCATCACGCACCGTGGGCACAGCCTCGATGACCCGGGCAGTGTTGACCTGGGTGTGAGCGTCGCGTCGTGCCATTCCCGCGGTGTCCGCCAGGATCTGAGCACCGCCGTCGCCGTGACGTTCGGCCTGAGCGATGACTCGGGCCGCACCAGCCTGGAACGCC
>JAJDZO010000097.1 GCA_022824605.1 Acidimicrobiia bacterium | reverse complement strand
GCTCACATGGCAGAGCGGCACCGCGCTCGTGTACGACCGCGCCACCCTCGAAGTCCGTCATCAGCACAGCTATGGCGGCGAGGGCTGGGGCCTGTGCGAGATGGACGGTGAGCTGATCATGACCGACGGCTCGGACCGGCTGGCCCGCCGCGACCCCCAGACCTTCGAGTTGCTCGGCACTCAGACGGTGACCGCGGCCGGCTACGACGGACGGCTCGACCATCTCAACGAACTCGAATGCGTCGAGGGCATGGTGATCGCCAACGTGTGGCAGACCGACCGCCTCCTGGTGATCGACCCGGGCACCGGTCGGGTGGCGGCGGCCATCGACGCCAGTGTGATTGTCGACGATGCGCACCAGCACGCTTCAGGCGATATCGATGTGCTCAACGGTGTGGCGGCGGACGAAAGTACCGCCACCCTGTGGATGACCGGCAAGCTGTGGCCGAGGCTCTATAGGGTTCGCGTCGTGGAGGTGCCGTAGATGCGGTCTCAGAACACGGTGATTCGGGTATGCGCGCTGCTGTTGGCCGCGTTGATGGCGTCGGCCTGCACCGACGGCTCCGAGGTGCGCTCACCCGAGGCCACGGCCACGCTGCCGCCTGAGCCCACTGCGTCGCTGCCGCCGCAACCGACGGCTCCGCCCACTAGCGCCCCGGACGCCGACGGCCCGTCCACCACCGATCCGGAGACCACGACCGAGCCCACCCGCACCTGGACTCTGCTGGCCGGAGGCGATGTGCTGATGGAACGCTCCGAGAGACTGGGCCTGGATCCCTTCGCGTCGATCACGCCCTCGCTGGGCTCGGAGGACATCTCGGTGGTGAACGTCGAGATGGCGATCAGCGAGAGGGGCACACCCCGTGACAAGGCGTACGTGTTCCGGGCGCCGCCGGCCGCGGCGGGGCGCATAGCCGACGGGGGTGTACGGGTCGCCAGCCTGGCCAACAACCACGCCATGGACTACGGCGGAGACGCCCTGTCCGACACCATCGAGCTGCTGGAGGGTGCCGGGGTGGTGACCATCGGCGCCGGCCGCAACAGCGACGAGGCCTACCGCTACCGCATCGTCACCACCGGGGGCGGGCTGGACGTGGCCTTCGTCGGCGCCACGCAGATAGTTCCGTCCGGCTTCGAGGCCGGTGCCACCACGCCGGGGGTGGCCTCTGCGCACGCCCCGACCCTGGCCCGAGTGCTCGACACCGTGCGGTCCGCCGCGGCCGCCGCCGATGCGGTGGTAGCCGTGGTCCACTGGGGAGTCGAGCGCAACCCCTGCACCGTCGACGCGCAGCGGTCGCTCGCCCGCCAGCTCCTCGACGCGGGCGCAGACGCGATCGTCGGCCATCATCCCCATGTGCTGCAGCCGGTGGTGTTCACCGGCGAGAAGCTGGTGGCCTTCTCGCTGGGGAACTTCATCTGGGAACCACGTCAGAACATGGGCGGCGAGACCGGTGTCCTGCAGATCGATTTCGACGGCGACAGAGTGGTGGGCTGGACGTTCCATCCTCACCTGCTCGACGACGACGGTGTGCCTGTTCCGGCCGAGTCCGGTGCCCGTGTCAACCGCATCAACGACATCATCTCGGGCGATTGCGGCCCCCACGCGCCGCCGCCGACAACCACCTCGACCACCACGCTGCCCCCACCGACGGGCACCGCCGGCCTCTAGAGGCCGAGCGAATAGGCGAGCGAGCGTGCTCCAAACGGGCGAGGCCGTGGGCAGCGAGGCCGTGGTTTGGGCGGACCGTGAGCGCAGCGAACAAGAACGGGAAACGCCCCGCCCCGACGCCACAACCCTGCACCCATCGGCGCGCCCTCGAAGCAGCATCCAAGCCACGTCCGTAGGGCCACAGTCCTTCGTGGTGCACACGCTGGGGTGCCCCAAGAACCAGGTGGACTCCGACAAGCTCGTCGGCCTGCTCGAAGCCGACGGGCTGTTGCCGGCTCGGGCCACCGCGGAGGCCGACATGGTGGTCGTCAACACCTGCGCGTTCGTGGAGGAGGCCCGCCAGGAGTCGATCGACACGATCCTGGCGCTGGCCGACGCCAAGGCGCCCGGAGCTTCGCTGGTGGTGACGGGCTGCCTCGCCGAACGGTACGGCGACGAGTTGGCCGAGGCGCTGCCCGAAGCCGACCACATAGCCGGTTTCGGCATGGCCCTGACCTCTGGAACCGCGATGCCGCCGCAGAGCGCAGGCGTGCGGGTGGAGCTCGGTCGTCGCCCGGCGCGCTCCGTCCCGGCGTTCGATCTGTTGAACCTGCCCCGGCCCCGGGCGCAGAGTCCCTGGGCGTATGTGAAGATCGCCGAGGGCTGCGACCGGGCCTGCGGCTTCTGCGCCATCCCCAGCTTCCGCGGTCCCCAGCGCAGCCGCACCGTCGAACAGATCCTCACCGAGGTCGAACAACTCGACGCGGTCGAGATCGTGCTGGTGGCCCAGGACCTCGCCTCCTACGGGCGCGACCTCCCGCACAGACAGCGCCGCATCGTGGCGCTGGTGGAGGCGGTGGCCGCCCGGGTTGCCCGCACCCGGCTGCTGTACCTCTATCCGTCCGACCTCGACGACACCCTGATAGAGGCCATCTGCGCCACCGGGGTGCCCTACTTCGACCTGTCGCTGCAGCATGTGTCTCGGCCGCTGCTGCGCCGCATGCGACGATGGGGCGACGGCGAGCGGTTCCTGGCCCGAATCGAAGCGATCCGCCGGCGCGAGCCGGAGGCCGCCTTCCGTTCCAACTTCATCGTCGGCTATCCCGGTGAGACCGAGACCGACCACGACCGGCTCTTGCGCTTCGTGGAGGAGGCCCAGCTCGACTGGTGCGGGTTCTTCGCCTACTCCGAGGAGGCGGGAACCTACTCGTGCACCCTCGACGGCCAGGTGGACGACAGCCTGCGGGCAGAGAGGCTGGCCGAGCTGGGCGAGCTGCAGGACGCCATCACCGCCCAGCGCCGCGACATGCTGGTCGGTCGCCGCGTCGAGGTGCTGGTGGACGAGCCGGGCGTGGGCCGCACCCACCGTGAGGCTCCCGAGATCGACGGGGTCGTACATGTGCCCGCCGGTCTGGCGGCCGGTACCTTCGCGGAGGTGACCGTCACCGCCGCCGCCGGCTGCGACCTGGAGGCGGCGTGAGCGCGCCGGGCGCGGCGGAGGCGCCCACCCAGGCCAGCCTGCTGCATCCGGCCAATCTGTTGACGCTGGCCCGGTTGCTGCTGTCGCCGCTGCTGTTCCTGCTGATCCTGCAGGCATCCGATAGCCGGGGGGCGTCGTGGGCCGCCTTCGGTCTGGGGGTGGCCATGGCCGGCACCGACTTCTTCGACGGGCGGGTGGCTCGGCGGGCCAACGTCACCAGCCGCAGCGGAGCGTTCCTTGATCCGCTGGCCGACAAGGTGGTGGTGCTGGGAGCCGCCTTCTGCTTGGTGGCGGTGGAACGGTACTGGTGGGTGCCGGTCACCATCCTCGCCTTCCGTGAACTGGGCATCACCGCCTGGCGGGCCCGGTGGGCGGGAGAGGGAGTGTCGATCCCGGCTCGACGCTCGGCCAAGTACAAGACCTTCGTGCAGGGCGTGGCGCTGGCTATGGCGATCATGCCGAGCCTGGAGAACGCCGATGCGGTGCTGACGGCGGCGCTGTGGGTGGCGGTGGCGTTCACCGTGGTCACCGGCCTGCAGTACATGCGAGACAGCCGTTCGGTGCAGGCGCAGTCCGGATCCCGGAACTCGCAGTAGGTCGGCGTGCAGTTGAAGCCTTGCCGGGAGCACGTCGAGTTGCAGGCTCCCCGTTCCCGGAACTCGCAGTAGGTCGACGTGCAGTGTGAGGTGGTGGCTGTCGGGACTGAGCTGCTGCTCGGCCAGATCGTCGACACCAACTCATCGTGGATTGGAGAGCAGCTCGCGCTGGCCGGCATCGACAGCCATTTCCAGACCAAGGTCGGCGACAATCTCGCCCGGATGACCGCCGCGCTGGAGCAGGCGCTGGACCGCAGCGACGCGGTGATCGTTTGCGGAGGCCTCGGTCCCACTCCCGACGACATCACCCGAGAAGCGATCGCGGCTGTGATGGGGGTGGAGTTGCACCGCGACGACGCCGTGGTCGAACGGATCAGGGCGATGTTCTACCGGCGAGACCGCGAGATGCCGGCCAACAACCTGCAGCAGGCCGATGTGCCCGAGGGGGCGCGGGTGATGGACGTGCAGCCCGGCACCGCTCCCGGTCTGATCTGCCCGCTGCGGCGAGGCGCTGGTGCTGCAGGCGCAGCCGACGGTGCCGCCAGGGTGATCTACGCCGTTCCCGGCGTTCCGTGGGAGATGAAGAGGATGGTCAGCGAGTGCGTGCTCCCCGACCTGCAGAGCCGGGCGGTGCAGCGCCATGTGATCCGCAGCCGGACGCTGCGCACTTGGGGCCACTCCGAGTCGGGCCTGGCCGAGCTTCTGGAGCCCGAGATGCGACGCCTCGACGCCACCGGAGCGGCCACCATCGCCTTCCTGGCCAGCGGCATGGAGGGTCTCAAGGTTCGCATCACCGCCAAGGCGCCCGACGACGAGACCGCTCTCGGGGTGCTGTCAGCGGTGGAGTCGAGGGCACGGGCGGTGATCGGCGAGGCGGTGTTCGGCACCGACGACGACACCATGGAGTCGGTCGTTCTGGATTTGATGCGATCGGGCGGCCTGACCTTGGGGTTGGCGGAGTCGGTGACCGGCGGACTCATCTCGGCTCGCCTCACCGAGGTTCCCGGCGCCAGCGACGTGCTGCGCGGCGCGGTCGTGCCCTATGACCGGGCGGTCAAGACGGGCGTTCTCGGCGCGCCGGACGTGTATGCGGTCAGCTCCGAGATGGCACAGGCCATGGCCGCCGGAGCGTGCCGGGTGCTGGGCGCCGATGTGGGGCTGTCCACCACCGGCGCGGCCGGCCCGGAGAGCCACGAAGGCGCCGAGCCGGGCACCGTGTGGATCGGTCTGCATCTCGACGGCGAGGGCGAGGCGGTGCGGGTGCGCTTCAACATGGCGAGGGTGATGGTGCGCCAACTCGGCACCATCACCGCTCTCAACCTGCTGCGAACCCGCCTGCTGGCTCGCGAGGGCTGAGCTGAACGACTCCGAACCTCAAGCGTTCAATCACATCACCGGTGGCCGACTGCTTGAAGTTCCCGCCGCATCGGCTTCTCAACCGAGGCGGGACTCCAGTACGTCGAGGTTGGCCTGCCAGCACGCTGTGAGGTGGGTGGGCTTGAAGCCCATAGCGTTGTTGATGGCCAGCATGTGGGCGTTGCTGGCCGCGTTGCCGGTCTGAAGGCCGGTCACGTCGGGTTCGTCGGCTCGGAGCCGCTGCCACATGGCTGCCTTGAGCCAGCGCCCGATCCGGCGGCCCCGGTGCGCGGGCAGCACCACCGTCGACCACTGCCACGAGGCTGCGGGCCGGTGGCGGTTGACGAACACCTCGGTGGAGCCGGCCGCATCGCCGTCGGCGGTCACGGCCAGCAGGCCCCAGAACTCGAGTCCGCGGGCCGCTCGGGCCTCGATCTCGGCCTTCACCATGGCTGCGTCGACGGTGGTGTCGGCCATGTCGAGGTCGTCGGTGGGGGCGTCGTTCATGGCGTTGGCGGTGGCCACCACCGCGTGGATCCACTCGTCGGGGCAGCGGTGCCGCCAGTGGATCAGGTCCAGGTCCGCCGGGGCGGCCGCGACCCACCCGTCCATAACTTCGCCGTCCACGGCGGCCACATCCAGCGACGACTCCTGTTCGGTGTAGCGCAGTTCCGCGCCCAACCCGGTCCAGAAGTCATGTGCCGCCGGGTTGTGGTCGCCCATGGCGATCACCGAGGTCCGTCCGTCGCGACGGGCTCGCCCCAGCAGCTCTCGCAGCACCGCAGCCGACGTCTCGTCGCTCGCCGGCGTGATCTCGACCACGGCCAGAGCCGCGTTGGCGGGATCGATGGCCAGTTCGACATGGCCGATGGCGACGGCCCGCTCGCCGTCGAAGGCCACCACCCGCTGGTGGCGGCAGTAGTCGGTGGCATCGTCGTCGAACACGCCCTGCAACTCAGCCGCCGGAGTGACGGGAAGGTCAGAGTCGCGCCTGCGGTCCAGCCCCTGCTGGAGCGCCAGCGCCGCGTCGAAGTCCGCGCGAACTAGCGACCGAGAATCAACAATCCGCACGTCTGCCAACCGATGAGCGTTGCGAGCAAGAGCGGGAAACCCCCCGCCTCGGCGCGACACGCCTGCACCTATCTGCCCGCCCGCTTAGGAGGCGGCGTTTGGCTCCAAGCGGAGGGAGGCTGAGTTCATGCAGTAGCGCTCGCCGGTGGGTTGGGGGCCGTCCGGAAATCGGTGGCCGAGGTGGGCGCCGCAGTTGGCGCAGACCGCTTCCTCGCGGAGCATGCCGTAGCTGCGGTCGGTGTGGATCTCGACTGTGTCGGGGTCGAGCGCCTCCCAGAAGCTGGGCCAGCC
>JAJDZO010000099.1 GCA_022824605.1 Acidimicrobiia bacterium | reverse complement strand
GCTTTGTGTCGGCATGCCCTGGACACTGAGTGAGTAGTCCAAGACCCTGCGTATGCCGACGCGGGTTGTGGCTTCAAGTATGTAGTTGCCGGGTTCGAGCCGTTTGATGATTCGAGCGTTCAATCCCGGTCCACTCTTGTAATCACCGGCAACATACTTCGGATAGAGCTGCGGATCTGCTCTCTCCTTCCGAAGGATGAGCTGGTTGTAATACCCCGCGAAGCCAGGGGTCGTCATGTTGATGGTGAAGTCACTTGCCCGGGTGAGGGTGAACGTGTAATCGTGACGGTATCCGCCTCCGGTACCGCCCGTACACGGCGACTTGAGCGTGTCGGAGAACCTGCCATCGTCGGGCAGCTCTCTTGTGCAGGAGAATGGGTCGTCGCTGACAACAGTGACGCCTGCCTTGCCTCCGGTTGAGGGAAGTCTGTAGTCGGGGCTGGGAATGATCTGAACGTAGAGCTCGCTGTTGAGTTCTGCGGTGTCGTCGCCGACCGTGTCGACTGAGATCTTTGCGGTGCCGGCGTTCTGGCCGGTAGCTGGGATCGTGACAGTGCGAGGACCGTTGACCACTCCGAAGGTTCCCCGCCAGTCCCAGACATGGGCCGTGACGTCAAGGTCGGCCGCAGGCGTCGGGGTGGCGGTGACGGTGAAGACCGCAGGACTGCCCTCGGTCACCGGGTCGGCGTCTTTGGTGATGCCGACAGTCGGCGCTGACAAGGACGAGACATCGAGCGAGAAATTGCCGGTCTGTCCGTCTGCGGCTGCGGCCGCCTGGATCGTGTAGGTGCCAGGATCCAGTTGCTGAGCGATGGAGACGGTGGCCTGCGTGCCGGTGTTCTCGGCCTGGTGCACGGGAGTGCCCGCTTGATTGCCGTACCCGCTTCGGAGATAGAGCGAGGGAGCATCCACGCCAGGATCACTGACCGACACCGAGATCGTCACTGTCTGCTGCTCCGCGACCTTGATGACGTAGAAGCGGCTGTGCCTGTTCGGGTCGGCCGCAGGGGTGCATGCGTTGGTCCAGCTGCCCGAAACCGTGCTGCCCGAGCCGTCGAGCTCCTCGACGCAGGTCAGCGACGGCAGCTTCGCGTACCCGTGGCCGTACGTGTTGTTGGGCACGGGATCGCCCGGTTCCTCGGTCTGCGGGGCGGCGTGCGCCTTTAGGTAGTCGGCCACTTGCGTCGGGGTAATGCCGGGACTCTTCTGGATGACGAGCGCGGCGAGACCGCCCACATGCGCCGCGGCCGCGCTGCTGCCGCAGAACTCAGAACGGGTGGCGGTGACCACACACGACGATGCGACGATGTCCGGCTTGACGCGGCCGTCGAAAGTGGGGCCGCGGCTGCTGGTCTTGTGTATGTCCGTGTTCCGCCAGTTCGCGGCACCCACGCTGAGCATGCCGGGGTGGTCGCTGTCGGCGGGGGTCATGATGCTGCGGCCCTCCGTGACGAAGGGAGGGTCTCCCTGGGGATTCCAGGACACCACCTGCAACCCGATACCCGCTGGAGGCTGTCCCGCGCCCTTCCATTCGACCATGAACGCGTACTGGCGCCTGTCAGGCGCCTGGAACCAGCCGCCCTCGTAGGGATTGTCAGCCGCGCCGCCGCTCTGCGGGTTGTCGATCGTGCGAACCACCCTGTGCTGCTTGTTGGCTTCGTCGGTCACCTCCACGAAGTGCAGGGCGAAGTCCGCGGTGGCGCCCGCGGCTGCAGTGTCGCCTCCCCAGGTGTCGTTCCAGCGGAGGAGGACGTTCGCTCCTCCGACGCCCTCCCGAAGGTTCAGTTTCTGGTAGATGCTGCTCGAGCCGTCCCAGAGGACGTGGCCGTTGTTGTCGACGCTGACGTCCTCGCTGTACCAGGTCTCGCAGTTCTGGTTGCCGGCGGCGTTGATCCACACGATGCCGCGGTCAGCGGCCCAGTCGACGGTGTTGAGCGGCGAGACGTCGAAATTCGTGGTGCCGTCGCCCGGTCCGTCGAAGTGCCAGGAGATGGCATGCACGATGACCTTCACCCCTTGCGAGTGCAGCCACTCGGTCGCATCCTGGAGCTGGCCCTTGGTGCGCGGGTTGGAGACGTAGAGGGTGGCTTGGGGCGCCATGTCCATCACGATCTCGGCGACCGACGTTCCGTGCTCGGAGCCGTAGGAGCAGTGGTGTCCGCCACCGGGGTGCGCGTTGCCGTTGCTGTCGAAGCAATAGCCGAAGACGTTTCTGGGCAGGTCGCCGCCCCTGTGGAGTCCCAGTTTCGAGAATCCGTGGTCGATCACGCCGACCTTGACGCCTCGCCCCTTGATTCCGGCGTTGTGCCACTTGTTCGCCAAGTGTGCGGCGACACCTCCGCTTTTGCCCGAACCGAGAGCCGCCGGGATGGGCGGCATGATCTGTTGCGCCCAGCGGACACCGGGCGTCCGGGCCAGCACGTCGAGCGCGGTCGGGGGCAGGTTGGCTTCGACGTAGCTGTCGAAGACGATGAATGCGCTGCCGCCCTGCTCCTCAACGGTGTCGACGACGGGCCCGGTGTGGCCGTCGACGCTGATGGAGACGGCGAGCATCCCGTCGGTCTGGTCGCCGAAGTCGACACGATCCTGGGCGTTCTCGGGGTCGGCAGCGATGTCGTTCAGGGTGGAGCCGAGGTTGGGGTATCTGGACTGGCCCGGGTTCGGTGGCTCGGGCGAGGCGACACCGCCGCCGATACCGGCGTCGGCGCCGGTCACGGTGTCGCCGGCAAGGACCGCCATCAGCAGCAGCAGAGCGGCGAGGCTCGACAGCATCCCCGCCGCAGTAATCAGCATCCAACGTTGTCTCAGCACCTGGTGTTCCTCCCCGGCGCGCCGAGAGTAGCACTTTTCGTCACTAGCCGTTATTTCTTCGTCAGTGCTCGTTCACCAAGGGGACGACCGACTCGGCGAAGATGTCGAACTGCTCGAGGTACTCCTCGACGGTGCGGGCCCGGAACTTGAGGTGGAACGAGTTGGCTCCCGCGGCCCGACCCGCGCGGATGCTGTCGGCCAGCGGCTCCACTCCGCACGCCATCACCGGGGGCAGCCCCTCGGGGGCGGTGTCGGCCGGCAGGTAGCACCACGGCGGCATGAAGCCCACGTCGAAGCGGGCCTCCTCGCGGCCCGCCGCGGCGGCGGCCGCGTGGATGGTGTCGATGATCTCGCCGTACTGCGACACCGGGTTGCCCATGGGCACGTAGCCGTCGCCGAGGCGGCCGGTTCTTCGCCAGGCGGCCCGGCCGCTGCCTCCCACCCAGATGGGCAGTTCCCTCACCGGCGCAGGGCCCACCCCGACATCGGCGTAGCTGAAGGCTTCGCCGGAGTGGCTCACGTAGGTGCCCGCGAACGCTCCTCTCACCGCCTCCAGGGTCTCGTCGAGCAGCCGGCCCCTGGCGGCGAAGTCCACGCCCAGCGCGTCGAACTCGGCCTCCACATGGCCGGCACCCACACCGAGGATGGCCCGACCGCCTGAGAGGTGATCGAGCGTGGCGAACGACTTGGCCGTCTGCAGCGGATGCCGGTAAGGGGCGATCCACACCGCCGAGGCCAGATTCACCGTGGAGGTGCAGGCAGCCAGATACGACAGCGTGGCCACCGTGTCGTACCAGATCGTGCTCATGTGAGCGGCGTAGTCGTTGTCGGGTATGGCGATGTGGTCGGTCACCCCCACGAAGTGGTGGCCGGTCGCCTCGGCCTTGCGGGCGACGGCCACCAGATCCTCGACGGTGGCGGTGTGCTCCCAGGGGTCGGCCAGCGTGACGGTGAGCGTGTGGACCGGCAGCACCATGCCGTAGGTCCAGGCGCCCGGCGGTGTGATCGCAGCCATCGTCACCCGATGCTACGACGCTGCGGTCCGTCGTGGACGGCAGCCCCGCCGGCGTCTAGCTGCGACAGCCGCTGAAGCCCGGATCGGGTCCGCGGCGGCGCGGCGGGGCGAAGAAGTCGTTCTCGTTGTCGGCGAGCTGTCTGCGCTTGCGCAGGATCGCCCTGCGCTCGGCTTCCAGGTACAGGTACCGCTGCACGTCGTCGGGCGTGTCGTCGTCCATGAACATGTCGATGGCCACCGGATCACGGCAGAGTTCCTCACGGATGTCGTCGCGGGTGACGGCCCTTCCCGAACCCCGACGGGCGCGCTCGCGCTGCATCCGCCGCCGGTACCACTTGTTCCTGACCCACGGGGCGATCAGCCCCAGATTGAACATCGTCAATCCAAAGAACACGAATTCCGCGGTCATCACGAACGGCGCCATGATGCTCCTCCTGCATGAGCGAATATCAGGCGCCCGAACCACTGGGTCGCGATACTGGTCTGTTTTGAACATATCAGATGACTTCTTGCGTGCTACCCGATCGCAGCTTGAGCTCACCCGGTATGGGACGGACCGCTCGTCCCGCGGGACCGACCGGCAGCCGCACGACCGGCGTCGCTCCGGGGCCGGACCGGGCCGGTACCATCGCCGGACATGAGCTTCCGCTCGGAGTTTCTCGACGACGCGCTAGACGCCTACATCCAGGCCCATTCCACTGGGCCCGATGAGGTGCAACGTGATCTGATCGAGGCCACGGCCGCTCTCGGCGACGCCAGCATCATGCAGATCAGCTCTGCGCAGGGCGCCCTCATGACGATGCTCACCACCCTGCTGGAGCCGCGGTTCGCGGTGGAGGTGGGCACGTTCACCGGCTATTCGGCCCTGGCCGTGGCCAAAGCGCTCCCGCCCGGCGGACGGCTGCTGTGCTGCGACATATCCGAGGAGTGGACAGCCATCGCCCGAGAGCATTGGAAGCGCGCCGGGGTGAGCGACCGCATCGACCTGCGCATCGCGCCGGCGCTCGACACGCTGCGCTCGCTGCCCGAGGAACCGGCCGTCGACCTTGCCTTCATCGACGCCGACAAGGCGTCCTACATCGCCTACTACGAGGAGTTGGTTCGGCGTCTGTCGAGCCGCGGGGTGATCCTGGTGGACAACACGCTGTGGGACGGCCATGTGGCCGACCCCGGCCGCACCGACACCACCACCGAGCAGTTGCGGGCCTTCAACGCCCATGTCGTCGCCGACGAGCGGATGCGCGTTGCCCTGCTGCCGGTGGGCGACGGTCTGTCGATGATCTCTCGCCGCCGCGCCTGACCGGCCGGCCGCGATCCCCGCGGCGACCCAGACGGGGCCGTCAAGAAGCGGCTACAGGCTCTATTCGAAGTCCTCTCCGGTCGTCGGAGAGTGCTGCTCCTCGTAGAGCGACCGGAAGGCCTCCTGCTCGGCGGTTGAGAGCGTGGTGGCGGAGAACCCGCTGTCGTCGCGGAGCCAGGTGGTCTGCTGCGGGAACGGGATCTCGATGCCGGCCGCGTCGAAGGCCTCCTTGACGCGCAGGCGGATCTCGCGCTCCACCGACCACTGCAGTGACGGTTCGGTCTTGACCGCCAACCGGAGGCCGATGCCCGACGCGCCCAGGCTCTGGATTCCGAAGACCGTCGGCGCCTCCGAGAGCTCGTCGCCGCCCCACTCCGGGTCGTTCCAGAGGTCGTCGGCCACCTTCTGCATGATGCCCATCGCCAGGCGCGCATCGGTGCCGTAGGACACCTCGACGTCGACCACGGCCTTGGACCACAGCTGCGAGTAGTTGCCCACCCGGGCGATCTCGCCATTGGGGACGTGCCACACCGTGCCCTTGATGTCGCGGATGGTGGTGGAGCGCAGCGACACCTCCTCGACGGTGCCCGACGCATATCCGAGATCGACCCAGTCGCCCACCCCGTAGTGGTCCTCGACCAGCATGAACAGCCCCGACAGGAAGTCCTTCACGATCGACTGGGCGCCGAAGCCCAACGCCACACCGCCGATTCCCGCCCCCGCGATCAGCGGGCCGAGATTCACGCCGATCTCGCCCAGGATGATCAGTGCCGTGAACCCCCAGATCGAGGCCACGGCCACGCTGCGAAGCACATGGCCCAGCGTCTCGGCCCGGGCTTCGGCCCGTGAGCGCGCCGCCTCGTCGATCAGCGCCCGGCCGGGGCCCTTCTCGCGCAGCTTCTGCAGCCGAGAGCTGCCCGGCGCGGCCGCGATCCGCTTGGTGAAGCGCACAATCGCCCGCTTGGCGACGCGGGCCATGATCCAGGCCACCACCAGGATCAGCGCGATGCGGATGGGCCGGTCGAGGAACCAGGCGGCCGCGGTGGCGAACCCGTCGTTGCCGGTCCAGTCGTAGACCCGCTCGCAGACGAAGCCGCGGTTGGATTCGCCGCAGGCGTCGGCCAGTCCCGAGTCGGTGGATGCTTGAGCAAGAAGGAGCATCGCGTAACCCTAGAGGCCGAGCGGATGAGCGAGCGGAACCTGCGAATTCCCGAGCCAGGCCGCGGGCCGAGAGCCCAGAAAGCAGGGCTGAAACTTCGCGGTTGGCGCCGTTGGCTCCGCCGTCATGTATGTGGTATGCATCCGTCGCCGCACTCCCCATTACGGCCACAGGAGGCATCACCATGCGCAGAGTGGACGCCGAAGTAGTCGACGCCTACATCGATCCCGACCGCTGCTGCAACCAGGGCAGCATCGTCAAGCTCCAGAACGGCGAGCTGCTGCTGGGCTACAACGAGGAGCGGGGACCGATGCACGCCGACACCGGCCGGTCGTGCCTGATCAAGTCCTCCGACGGCGGCAGGAGCTGGGATCCGAGCACCCGGGTGGTGGTGGAGGACTACACCGAGCACACCGGCAACTGGGACTGCGCCTTCGCCCAGATCAGTGACGGCACCATCATCATGCACACCCGCATCTGCGGCTTCATCAACGCCCCCGGTGCTATCGCCAACCGCATCGACGAGCAGGCCATGGGCTACGTACGGCCCCACCAGACCGGCTATGCGGTCTACAAGTCCACCGACAACGGCGACACGTGGAACGGTCCGATCCCGGTCAGCACCTACCCGATCGCCGACTCGGGCACGGCGGTATGCCTGGCCGGCGGCACCGGATCCGGCCATGTGGTGGAGCTGCCCGACGGCGGCCTGCTGATGCCCCTGGAGGGCACCCTCAGCCCCGACGGCTACATCCTCGGCGGCGGCGTCAACTGGGAGCCGTCGCGCTGCTTCCTGCTGCGTTCCGACGACGGCGGGAACAACTGGCACCACTGGGGGACGATGGCCTTCGACCCGGCCTCGATCATCAACTTCCAGGAGCCGTCGCTGACCCGCATGTCCAACGGCCGGCTGGTGTCGATGATCCGGGTGCTGTTCCGGCCGGCCCGCTACGACTACCAGTGGGTGACCCACTCCGACGACGACGGCGTGACCTGGGCCCCACCCCAGCGGACCCGGCTGTGGGGCTACCCGGCCGACATGATCCAGCTCCAGGACGGCCGGGTGCTGAGCGTGTACAGCTACCGGGCCTTCCCGATGGACGTGCGGGGCTGCACGTCGGAGGACGGCATCAACTGGGATCCAGCCGACGAGTTCATCATCGCCGGTTGCCATGCGCCCGGCCCCGAGGTCCACCCGCAGTACTGGCACATCGGCTACCCGACCGTGGTGCAGCTCGACGACGGCACGATCGTGACCGCCTACCACGAGTACACCAAGGACGAGTGGCCCATCCAGTACATGCAGACCGCCCGCTTCCGGCTCGACTGAGGTACCTGCCCTGTCCTCGTCGGAGTTGAGGCTGCTCGTCGCCGTAGACGCTTTCGGTGACGAGCACATTGGAGCCCTGTGCGATGCCGCCGGGGGTCGGGCGGTCTGTGACCGGCTCAGCCAGGACGCCTCCGCCGAGGAGTATCGGCGGGCGATGGCCGCGGCCGAGGTCATGGTCGGCTGGCCGGAGCCCGATGTGCTGGCGGCTAGTTCGCTCGAGCTGCTGCTGCTGCCCAGCGCGGGCTACGAGGAGTACCTGATCCCAGAGTTGGCCACCAAGAAGGGCTTGGTGGTGTGCAACGCCGGCGGCGCCTACTCCGAAGGGGTGGCCGAGCACTGCTTGGCCATGATGCTGGCGCTGGTGCGCCGCCTGCCTAGGTACATCGGGGCAATGCCGGAACGCAGTTGGCAGCACCTGCACCGCCACGGCCAGCTTTTGGGATCGACGGTGTGCGTGATCGGGCTCGGGACGCTGGGGTCGGCTATCGCCCGGCGGTGCGCAGCGCTGGGCATGCGAGTGGTGGGCGTGCGCCGAAATCCGGATCGGCCCAGCCCGAACGTTTCGGAGGTGGTCGGACCCGAGAATCTCGTTCATGCAGTTGCTGGAGCCGACCATGTGGTGGGCGCACTGCCGGGTGGAGCGGCCACGGCGGGACTGATCAGTCGAGATGTGATCGCGGCGATGAAGCCGGGCGCCTACTTCTACAACGTGGGCCGGGGGGCGTCGGCCGATGAGGAGGCCCTGATCGAGCGGCTGGCGGGCGGGAGCCTGGCCGGGGCGGGACTCGACGTGTTCGCAATCGAGCCGCTGCCTGATGACAGCCCGCTGTGGAGCATGGAGAATGTGATCGTGACACCGCACATGGCCGGCTACACCGATGACTACGCCGACGAACTGTGCAAGGTGTTCGCAGCCAACCTGGCTGCGCATGTGGCCGGAGAGCCGCCGCCCAACGCGATCGACCTGTCGGGGGCGGCGACTTGAGGATCACCGGGATGGCGACCCGGGTGCTGGCGGTGGACGCCCAGCCCTGGTACGGCGACAGACCCATACCCGACGACGTGCCGCCCGTCTGGCACTTCCCGCTCACCTGCGTGTCCACCGACGAGGGGATCGACGGCTACACAATGGGCTACGGGGCCAACGGCGAGGGGATCGGATCGGCCCACCAGCTCCACGACGTCTACCTGAGGGCCATCCTGGGCCGCGATCCCCGCCAGCACGAGGCCCTGTGGCGGGAGCTCATGAGCCTCAACCGCCACCTGTACCCCATCAGCGACGGCCTGCTGGGCATGCTCGACGTGGCCTTCTGGGACATCAAGGGCAAGGCCGCCGGGGTGCCGATCGCCGAGCTGCTGGGGGTGTCCCGCACCGAGCTGCCCGCCTACCGCACCGGCTCGCACTGGAACCTGACCCCCGCCGACACCTTCGCCGAGGCGGCGGCCATGAAGCAGCAGGGCTACCGGGGCTACAAGCTCACGCTCTACGACGGCCCGGCCGCCGACATACCTCGGGCCGAGGCCGCCCGGAAGGCGGTGGGCGACGACTTCGGTCTGATGCTGGACGCGGTGGCCGAGTACAGCTTCGACCAGGCCATCGAGGTGGGTGAGGCGCTGGGCCGTCTCGGCTACCGCTGGTTCGAGGAGCCGGTGCCCGACCGCGACATCGCCACCCTGGAGCAGCTCACCCGGCGGCTGGAGATCCCCATCCTGGCCACCGAGACGGTCAGCCTGCGGGAGCTGCCCCAGTTCCTGGAGCGCAAGGCCTGCGACATGGCCCGGGGCGACGTGTTCATCAAGGCCGGCATCACCGGCCTGCGCCAGGCGTCGGCCATGTGCGAAGAGGCCGGCATGAACCTCGCGATCCACGCCCTGCACTCGTCGCTGCTCGACATCGCCAACCTGCACGTGGCCTGCTCGGTGCGCAACTGTGAGTTCTTCGAGCTGCACCATGAGATGTTCCGCTTCGCCCTCAAGGGCTCCCCCCTGGACATCGACGCCAACGGCTGCCTGCACCTGCCCACCGGTCCCGGCCTGGGAGTGGAGCTCGACTGGGATTGGATCGACAACAACACGGTCATGGAGCTCTCAGGGCTCAAGGTCTAACGGCTCTCAACGGTCGGCTCGCTCTAGCCACCAGACGAACGAGTCGACGTCGTCGAGAATGGCGCTGTGCTCGCTGAGGAACGCGGCGAGCGCATCGGCCAGCACTCGCCCCTGGTTCCCCACTGAGCGGGGGAACCGGCGGGCATGGGCGAGAACCAGCCCCGAGTGGCGCTGTGACGCGGCAGAGATGCGCCGGTCAAGCGCCGCGAAGTCATACACATCCTCAGTGACCACCGCTCTGCCTTCGGCCGTCGCCGTCCTAAGCAGATCCTCGTCAGACAACCCGATGAGATCGCGACGCTCCTTGACTGCGACAACATCGTGCCCTAGGTCCCGCAGCAGGGCCGCGACGCTAGGGGCATACATCTCGTCGAGGAGGAGCTTCACCCGGTCAGCAGCTTGCGCTCGTTCTCCCAGGCGGCCAACTCGCGGTCGGCAATCTTTTCGTTCTCTGCGATCATGGCGTCGATCTCGTCGGTGAACTCGGCGTAGTACCGGCTGACAGAGCGGACCTGCCTCTCGGTGAGCCAGAGCTGCTCAGCCGTTTCCGCGATCCGCTCCTCGAGACTTCCCTCGAGACCCCGAAGCAGCGGGACGACCTGCCACACATCGGGCCCGGTGTCCAGCGCGGCCCGCCGGCCGGCCGGCCCGTCGCGGAACACGATCCCGGGATTGGCGTCCATCCGCAGGCCCTCGTCGATCAGTCGCTCCCCCGCCGAAGAGATCGACTCGCCTTGCTGAGCCGCGCCCCGCTTGAGCCGCTGGTAGACACCCGGCCGCTTGAACCGGATCGACAACACCGTCATGGTGACATTGTAGTCAGCTGTCACCACTAAGGCGTCGTGTGAGGTCCGTAGTCCCCGCGGTCTTCGTCGAGAACGTCGGCGGTGGTTCGCGGCGCGGGGAAGCGCTGAGCCGGCCCCAAACGTGTCCGGGACGCTGGTGTGATCCAGCCCTCCTCGATGCCCCGCTCGATCACCATGTCGCGAATCTCCTCGGCCATGCAGTAACGCTACTGGGGATGACCATCACATGCCGGTTGCGGCTACCGGTGGCTGGATGGCGGCCTTACTAGGGTTTGGCTGTGAGCGGGGGCGCGCTTGGGGCTGAGTTGCGGTTTCCGTTGGATGCGGGGGAGGTTGAGGCGTATCACTCCGATGGGGTGGTGGGGCCTTACCGGTTGGTGTCGCCTGATGTGATGGCGTCGATGCGGGAACGGATCGTGGACGAGATTGTCGTCCCCGGAAAGCAACTGGACGATCCCCATGTGGAGTATCACGACCGCCATCTCGACCATGAGACGGTCTGCCGGCTGTGCCGGGGACCGGAGCTGGTGGACCGGATCGCTTCGCTGATCGGCCCCGACCTGCTGATCTGGCGCAGCAACTTCCAGATCAAGCAGCCTCTGGCCGACGCCACCGGCGACGAGCAGCGCTACACCGAGGTTCCCTGGCACCAGGACGGCGCCTACTTCGATCTGCGGCCCCCGGTCTGGGTGTCGGCCTGGATCGCGGTCACCGAGGCGACCCTCGACAACGGCTGCCTCCAGGTGGTCCGGGGCTCGCACACCAGCACCTTCGACCACGACGTCGACGACACCCGCCACTCGTTCCACCAAGCCGTGCCGACCGACGCCATCGATCCCGCCGACATCGCGGCCTTCGAACTGGAGCCGGGCGAGTTCGTGCTGTTCAGCGAGTACGCGCTGCACGGGTCGGGTCCCAACCGCACGGCCCAGCCCCGCATCGGGCTGTCGCCTCGGGTCACGGTGCCGTTCGTGCGGGTGACCGGCAATCCGTTGTACGCAGGCCTCGACCGGGCCCGCCACGCCCCCGACGAGCCACGCCAGATGGGCCTACTGCGGGGCCATGACTACACAGGCCGCCACAAGGTCGTGCCGCTGCCCTGCCCCGGCGGCTGACGGCCCGCCCCAAAGTCTCGGGGTGATTGTGGGTACCAACCACTCAAAACCAACCCGAGATTTCTCGGTGACGATCAGTCGGCGGTTACGACGTTGGGGGTGCCTATGGCCTGGAGCATGGCCCGGGCCTGCTCGCGGTAGCGGTCGCGGATGTCGCGGGTCGGGGGGCGGCTGCGGCTCGACGGCAGACCCACCAGCTCCATGCACAGCTTGTCGAGGTGGCCGTCGCCGCTGGTGTAGCCCTCCATCTCGGTCCACAGCCGCATGAACGGCAGCACCACCTTCACCAGCTCGTGCTGGGCCTCGACATAGCGGCCCTCATTGAGCATGTCCCACATCCGCACCCCCCATTGGGGCCAGAAGTTGCAGATGTGAACCTCGATGCCGCGGGCGCCGAGCATGTGGCTCGTGGCGAACCGCAGCTGGTTGTCGATGATGCAGAACCGGTCGGAGTAGTCGGCCACCACCCCCTCGAACTCCATGAACCCGTTGTCGGGCATCGACCACTTCAGACCCACCACCGTGCCGAGGCCGGCCAGACGGTCGATGAGGGTGTTGGAGATCTCCAGGCTGGTCCAGTGGGTGTTGTAGACGACCATCCCCACATCCGAGGCGGACGCGGCCGCGGCCACATGCTCCATGAAGTCGTCGTCGGTGTGGGCGAAGTAGAACGGCGGTGACACCTGCATGAACTCCGCACCGATGCCGGCCGCGGCCCGGGCCAGCCGAACCAGCTCGGAGGTGCTGGTGGTCTGGCCGCCCATCACCACCGGCACCCGCCCGGCGGCCTCCTCCACCACTGCGGCGGTCACGGCCACCCGCTCGTCGAAGGTCATCGTGGAGAAGTCCCCGGCCGCACCGCAGGCCAGCAGCACCCCGTTGCCGGTAGTGATACCGCCGTCGATCAGGAAGCTCACGTGCTTGCGCATGGCGTCGAGGTCGACCGACAGTTCGTCGTCGTCGCGGAACATGGTGGGCACCGTCACGTAGCAGCCCTGGAGGCGGTCGCGCAGCTCAGCAGTGTCGGTCATGTCGCCTCCTCGGGCGGCTGGGGTTCCGCGGTGTGAGCCATCAGGTCTCCTGGGAGGGTACGTCAGGCGTCGCGGCCGTGGCGTGGACCTGAGCTTGAGTTCGGTCGTCGGCGCTGAGGTGGCAGAGCACTTCGTGGGTCTCGCTGTCGTGGAGGCGGGGCGGTTCGTCCACCTCGCACACCCCGGAGATGGCGTGGCGGCAGCGGGGCTCGAAGGCGCAGCCGACGTCGGGGGCGGTGCCCACCGTCGAGGCGTCCTCGGTCAGCGCGGAGGTCTGGTGCTTGCCCTTGCCGGGGATCGAGTCGAGCAGCAGCGCGGTGTAGGGGTGATGCGGCGGGGTGAAGATCTCCTCGACGGTGCCCTGCTCCACGATGCGGCCGTGGTAGAGCACCACCACCCGGTCGGCCAGCCAGCGCACCACGGCCAGGTCGTGGGCAATGAACAGGTAGGCCACGTCGGTGCTGGCCTGCAGCTCCCGCAGCAGCTCCAGGATGTTGTCCTGCACCGACACATCCAGGGCCGAGAGCACCTCGTCGCACAGGATCAGCTTGGGCTCCGCGGCCAGGGCCTGGGCGATGGCCACCCGCTGGGCCTCGCCCCCGCTGAGCTGGGGCGGGTAGCGGTCGATGTAGCCGGGGTCGAGGTGCACGCTGTCCAGCAGTTCGGCCATGCGGTCGCGCCGTTCGGCCCCCGACAGCTTGAAGAACACGTCGAGGGTGCGGCCCAGGTTGTAGCGGACCTTGCGGCGGGGGTTCAGCGACGACGCCGGGTTCTGGAACACGTACTGGATGTGGCGCAGCAGATCCGCCGAACGCCTGTGCACGGGCCGGGTGATGTCGTTGCCGTCGAAGCGCAGACTCCCCCGCTGGGGCGCGATCAGCCCGGCGATGGAGCGGGCCAGGGTGGTCTTGCCGCTGCCGCTCTCGCCCACCAGGGCCACCGTCTCGCCGGGGTTGATGGTGAACGAGGCGTCGCGCACCGCGGGGACCGGCTCGGTGGTGTCGGATCTCACGGCTCGTATGAGCCTCGATACCAGCCCGCGGCGGGGCCGGTAGGAGATCTGGACGTGGGAGACCTCGAGCAGCGGCGTCACAATGCGCCTGCCGTGAGGTCGGGGGCTCGCCAGCAGGCCACGTGGTGCGAGGGCTCGATCTCGTCCAGCCGCTGCGGATCGGTGAAACACTGCGGCCGCGAGTAGGGGCACCGGGGGGCGAAGCCGCAGCCGTCGGGCAGGTCGTCGCGGCGCAGCAGGCCCCGCAGCTTCTCGGTGCCGGCGTGCTCGGCCTCCACCCGGGGCACGGCCGCGATCAGGCCCCGGGTGTAGGGGTGGCGGGGCCGGTTGAACAGTTCGGCGGTGGGCGCGATCTCGATGAGCTCGCCCGCGTACATCACTGCCACCCGGTCGCAGA
>JAJDZO010000288.1 GCA_022824605.1 Acidimicrobiia bacterium | reverse complement strand
AGTCTCAGACGACGACGACCCACCACCGCCACCCGATGTGACCATCTCCATCGCGGACGCCTCCGGTGAAGAAGGCGCAGAAGTGCGATTCACCGTCACGCTGTCCAAAGCAGTGAACCACCAGGTGAGGGTCCGCTGGGCATCAGAGTTCGACTTCGACGCCGACTACCCCCCATACCCGGCCCTCACCTCTGAGTTCTGGAACATGAGCGGATGGCTCACCTTCGACCCCGGCGAAACCACCCAAACCGCCACCGTCTACCTCAACGACGACAACCGAAACGAACCAGACGAAGTCTTCGCAATCATCCTCTCACAACCCCAAGGCGCCACCATCACCAACACCAAAGCCACAATGACAATAATCGACAACGACTAGACAACGACTAGTTGACGCGGCTCATCGCTCATGTGGCGATGAGAGCTCCCCCACCCGTGAGCACGACGACGGCTCCCATGGGAGGGTCAGCCGGTCGATTGGTCGGTCAGGGGTACGCTGACGGATGCGCGGGGCTGGATCGCCGACGCCGTCGGGGCGGCTTGCGGCGCTTCATAGCCGACACTTCCGCAGGCTGTTCCTGGGCGGAATGTTCACGTTCCTCACGATGCAGGTGTCGTTGATCGCCCGGTCGTGGCTGGCGTTCGAGATCACCGGCTCCAACACCGGCCTCGGTGGTGTGATGCTGGCCTTCGGGTTGTCGAGCATCGTCGCCATTCCCTACGGCGGGGCGTTGTCGGACCGGTTCCCAAAACGCAGGATCCTCGCCGTGGTCGGCGTGGTGCAGTCCGCCACCCCGCTCGGGCTGGCCGTGGCGCTGGCCACCGGCACCGAGGCCTACTGGATGTTGATCGTCTCAAGCGTGCTGCAGGGAGCAATGATCGCGACGATGGCGCCGGCCCGGCTGGCGTTCGTGTCGGAGGTGGTGGGCCGCGAGCACCTCACCAACGCCATCTTCTTGTCGATGTCCACCGCGCAGGTGGCCCGGGTGGTCGGCCCGGCCGCGGCGGGCGCGCTGATCGGCGCGGCCTTCTTCGGGCTTGCCGGTGTGTTCTTCGCGGCCGGTGCGCTGGGGCTGCTCAGCCTGCTCCTGCTGATCGGCGTGCCGCCCGGCGATCCGCCCATCCCGTCGGGACGCAGTGCCCTGGGCGACATCGTCGACGGGCTGCAGTTCGTGCGCTCCCGGCCCGACGTGATGCACCTGCTGGCCGTGTCGTTGGGGGTGGTGCTGGTCGGCTTTCCCCACATGGCCTACCTGCCTCTGGTGGCCGAGGAACTGTACGACGCGGGTTCGGCCGGTTTCGGCCTGTTGAACGCGTCGGCTGCGATCGGTGCGCTGGTGGGAACCGTGGCGCTGGCCAACCTGGAACGCAGGCTGCTCAAGCCCTACCAGAAACGGGCCGCAGTGTTGTTCGGCGTGACCCTGGCCGTGTTCGCTCTCATGCCGAACTTCTACGCCGCGGTCGGCGTCATGGCGCTGGTCGGGGCCACCGCCACCGTCTTCCAAGCTCTCAACAACTCGCTGGTGCTGGCGCTGACCCCGGTGGAGTACCACGGCCGGGTGCAGGCGCTGCTGATGCTCAGCTTCTCCGGGTTCGGGCTGGCGGCCCTTCCCATCGGGCTCGTGGCCGACGCGGTGGGGATCCGGGCCACCATCTTCGGCCTGGGCGTGCTGGTGCTTGCAGTGATGGCGGTGGCCCGGATGGTGGAGCCGCGCGGCAGGGAAAGGGAGGCAACAATATGAAGGGAGACACCTATGGCCGGCGACACGAACAGCACCGAAGGCTCGGGCGAGATGTCCGCTGAATCGGTGGTGCGCGCCTACTGGCAGCAGGTGTGGCTGGAGCGCGATCTCGACGCTCTGGAGCACGTTGTGACGGACCCGATGGTGCGCCACACCGCCGAGGGCACGCTGTCTCTGACTCGCCGGGAGTTGCGTCGCCGGCTGGCCATCGCCTTCAAGACGCTGCGGGTGGCGGAGGTGAACATCCACGGGATGTCTGCCGACGGCGACGCGGTGTGGATCCGTCTGACCCTCAAGGGGGTGAGCCTGGCCACCGGAGCGCCGATATCGCTGGCCTGGATCGCGCAGTACCGCATCGAGGGCGACCGCATCGCTGAGTTGTGGGCTCTGCACCAGCCCGGCACCGACTGGTCGCCATGACGGGCCGCGCTGCGGCCGTCTGCGGTCGCGCCGGCACGCCCGAGCTTCGGGGGTGAGCACCACCGAGTTGGTCGTGGTCGGGGTGGCCTCTGCGTTGGCCATGCTGGCCAAGACCGCCACCGGACTCGGCTACCCGCTGATCGCCATCCCGATCCTGGCGCCGCTGATCGGCATTGAGACCGCGGTGGCGGTCGTGACCCTTCCCAACGCCGTCGCCAATGTGCTGATCGGCTGGCGCACCCGGCACGCCCGCTCGGAGACCCGAGACGTATTCGTGCTGACGGCTACATCGGCGCTGGGGGCGGCGGCCGGAACCTTCGTTCTGGTGTCGTGGCCCGAGAGGCCCTTGCTGATCGTTCTCGCGGTCTGCGTGCTGGCGTTCGTGGCGAGATCGCTGTGGTTCGACAACGTTGCGGTGTCGCCGGAGGTCGGGCGGCGGGCCTCGCCCGCGGTCGGTTTGGCAGCCGGAGTGATGCAAGGAGCGGTGGGCGTGTCCGGGCCGATCATCGGTTCGTGGTTCTACGCCTACCGGTTGTCACGCGACGCCTACATCCTGTCGCTGTCGGTGCTGTTCCTAGTGACCGGCCTAGCACAGATCTCCACCCTGGCGTCGATCGGCGCCTACGACTCGGACCGGCTGATCGGGGCCGCGGTGGGCTTCGTTCCGGTGCTGGCCATGCTGCCCGTCGGTGAACACCTGCGGGACCGGTTGTCGGGTCCCCAGTTCGACCGGCTCGTGCTGGGGTTGCTGGCAGCCTCGGGAGTGACCCTGGTGATTCGAGCCGTCACCGGCTGACACCACATACCAGCCACCATCCATCCCCGGGCCGCTAGCCGTCAGCGGTTGGCCTCCCGGCTCAGGGGACGAGTCGATGATGGCTCAGGGGACGATGTCGATGAGGTCGGTGAGCGGCACGTTCTCGCCGTTGCCGACGTCGGGATCGAAAACCGTCAGCCGGTAGAGGTCGCGGGCGCCGAGCTTGGTGGGCGACAGCGAGTTCGCGGGATAACCCGGCAGGACGAAGTCGGTCAGCGAGTAGGCCGCCTGCTCGAAGGTCTCCGGCGTGAGATTCGGACCGGCCGCGGCCGCGATCTGCGCGAACAGCGACAGATGGCTGCAGTAGCGGCGGGTCGGGTTGAACCAGTTCTCGTCGTCGTCGGCCAGGTCTGCCGTGGGTCGCAGGTCGGCCCCGATGCCGGCGTCGTTGACCGCCCGGACGCAGTCCTGGAACACGTCGTCGTTCCAGATGTCGAGTTCGGAGGGGCCGTCGGAGGAGATGGCGCCCCGAGCCCACTCGTGGTCGAAGGTCTCGCCGAGATTGTTGAGCCCGGCCGCGTTGTTGTTCCAGATGGCCACCGAACCGAGCAGCCCGTTCAAACCAAGGCCTCGGATGGTGGCGGCCGGGTTGCCGTTGATCATCACGGTGTCGGCCCCGTCGGCCCTGATCCGTTCGGAGATGACCTGCATCAACTGGTCCTGAGCAGCGGTGTCGCCGTCGTTGGCGTCGAGGATGGCGGTGCCGACCACCTCGATCCCACGCGCACTGAGCCCGTCGAGCACCAGCGGCTCGTCGCCCGTCGAGGCCTGGTGCGACACCACGAACACCCTGGTCCCGTCGGCTCTGCCGGTCTGGACCAGCAGGTCGAGGAGGTTGGCCGTGTGGTCCTCGGTGGTGGGCTCCACGTTGTACCAGGGAGCTGTGACCTGGGCCATCTCGTCGGGGGTCTGCTCACCACCCACGAGCGGGGTGTTGTTGGTCCCGGCGAAGCAGGGGTCGGCGGTGCCGGCCAGCG
>JAJDZO010000235.1 GCA_022824605.1 Acidimicrobiia bacterium | reverse complement strand
CTTTCCGGCGGACACAGCCCAACCCAACCCCCACCCCCACCGGTGGATCCGGGCTAAGCTCGATGTCGACTTCTCCGTCAGCAATTCGGCATCACTTGGGAAGCCACCGCAGCACATTGACGATGACGCATCGCTGAGCTGCTCTCGGAGTTCATCCGAACACATTCCCGAGCACCAGGAGCATCCGATGCCGTCCACCCACACCGTCGACCCGACGTCGCTGACACGCGGCGACCTCACGACCCTCAAGACCGACCTGCAGCGCGACATGAAGCAGCAGTTCCGCGCCGAGATCGAAGAGGTGCTGATGAGATTCGACATCCGCTGTGAGCTGCGCAAGGATCTCCGCACCGAGATGGAGTCGCTGTTCCGTGAGCGAGCCATACGACGGAACGATCTGCTGTTTCGGGTGTATTTGTCGGTGATGGGAGCCCTCTTCGTGGCCGCCTTCACGACAGTCGTCGTGCGAGCAGCGCTCGGCGGATGATCCCATACGTGCCGAGCTGATCTGCACTGGCGGGCATCCCGAGGTGCTGCGGCTGCGCGACCGGCTCGGCACGGTGGCCCCCGGAGCGTTCGCCGCCGAGATGCCAGATGACATGCACTGCATACAGCGGGCATCTTGTACGGCAGATATCAGCCATATTGTATGGCAGTGAATGGACGAATTGTATGGTTAGGCGGTGGCAAGGTAGTCTGCGGTTGTGAGCGAGTACGCATCACGGGTCATCGAAGGTCGCATAGACGAACTGTGGGCGGAACTGCCGGCCATCAGCATCGAGGGCGCTCGGGGTGTCGGCAAGACCACCACCGCTCGGCAGCGAGCCGAGACGTTCCTCGAGCTCGACGATGCGGCAGTGTTCGAAGCCGTCGAGGCCGATCCTGGGGCGGTGGCTTCCTTCGCGCCGCCCGTGGTCGTCGACGAGTGGCAGCGTCTGCCGCCGGTGTTCGATGCAGTGCGCCGGGCCGTCGACGCAGACCGCTCCCCAGGCCGTTTCCTCATCACCGGATCGGCCTCGCCGAAGCGTCCGCCCACGCACACGGGGGCGGGCCGGATCGTGACGCTGCGGATGAGGCCGCTGGCGCTCTGCGAGCGCTGGGACGCCGAGGCCTTCGGCACTCCGACGGTCAGCCTCGCAGCGCTGCTCAGCGGCGCGCGCGCACCGGTCGGTGGGCACAGCCAAGCCCGACTCGCCGACTACATCTCCGAGATAGCCGCCAGCGGCCTGCCGGGGCTTCGGGGCTTGTCGCCCGATGCCGCCGCCGAGTCGCTTGCGGGCTACATCGACCGGATCATCGACCGTGACTTCCCTGATGCAGGCATGTCTTTGCGCAACCCCGAGGGCCTGCGGCGCTGGATGGCCGCATATGCCGCCGCCACCGCCACCACCGCGTCCTATGAGCGCATACGTGATGCTGCCACCGGCGGGCACGGCAGCAAGCCCAGCCGATCGGCTGCGGCGCCCTACATCGACGCGCTCGAACGGATGCACATATCTGAACCGCTGTCAGCCTGGGCGCCTACGCCGAATCTGCTCGCGAAGCTGTCCACGGGACCGAAGCATCACCTGGCCGATCCGGCCCTGGCGGTGGCATTGCTGGGCCTCGACGCCGACGGCCTGCGCCGCGGCAGCGGGCCCGCACCACTGACGGTCGATCAGCGCCCGCTGCTCGGTCGCTTGTTCGAATCGCTTGTGGCACTGAACTTGCGGGTTTTCGCCCAGCGCGCTCGCGCCACCGTGCATCACCTGCGTCGTCGCTCAGGCGATCGCGAAATCGACTTCATCGTGCGTGCGCGTGACGACCGTGTGGTTGCCGTGGAGGCCAAGCTGTCAGCCACCGTGTCAGACGATGACGTCCGCCATCTGCATTGGCTCCACAGCGCCATCGGCCCCGGCCTGGCAGATGCAGCCGTCATCACCACCGGTCCCTACGCCTACCGTCGCCGCGACGGCATCGCCGTCATTCCCGCCGCACTTCTGGCGCCCTGACCAGCCAGCGAATCTTCATCGGCAGCAAGATGCAACTGCCGGCGGCTATGCGCGCACGATGTCGATGTCGATCCGGGCCGCGTCGGCGAGCGCCGCTATGTCGTGAGGGTCAGAGGTCACTATCTGGTCGCCTCGACGACACAGGGCGACGAGCGCGGCATCGATGGCATCGACAAGGCCTGTCCGTGCCAACAATGCGCCCGCCCGGCGGCCCAGCTCATCGTCGAGCGGCACAACGTGAGTGCCCAGCAGCGCCTGCGCCAGCGTCGGCGTCGGCGTCGGCGTCGGCATCGGCATCGGCGTCGAGCCATTTGCACAGCACCATCCCCGATGAGCGATCACGACGGGCTGCCTCCGGCGAGAAGCCGGTAGTTCTCATAAGTGAGCAGCACGTGGGCCGGCCGGCCCGCGGCGAACTCAGACGCAACACAGCAATGGGGCTGGATGCGACAGTATGAAGTGCGCCTCGCATGAGGGAACTCTCTTCATTGGCTTTCGTTCAGCGTCGACATATGCGCTTGCGTGCAGCGTCGTTAGCGGTGTTAGCAGTTGCTGTTGTTGTGGCGGGATTCGCCTGCTCAGCGAGCGGGCCGAGCGCGCTGACCTACGTGGTAGTGCCCCATCCCGACGACGAGATGCAGGTGTGGTCGCTGATCGAGCACACGCCCGATACCTACGAAGTGTTCATTCTGCTCACCAAGGGAGAGCAGTCGTTCTATTGCGAGTCGCCGGGATACGACGAGGGCACCGGGGAGGCACGGCCCGATCCCTGGCCCGACGGGAAGTGGACGGCGACGTGCGAGGCCGCCCGGATCAACTCGTTCTTCGACTTCATGGAGGACATGGCGGCGGGAGACGACAGCCTGCCGCCCTCGTTCGAGTACCAGGGCGTGGCAGGGCCGTTCGACAGCGGAGGACAGGAGATCTGCCGGTACGACGACGGGGGATGCGTTGCCGATCTGACCGCTGAGGTGTGGACGTCGCCGCTGGCGGCAGTGGTGTGGTTCAACCTGGGCGACGGCGACGTGACCGCCGGCGAGGTTCGGTGGGCTGTTGAGACGGTGGTGGCCAACCGGGGTGCGTTCGGGGTGGGCGACGGGCTGCGAGCCGACGGGCTGATCGGTGCGAGCTACTGGAACGGCGAAGGACATGCAGGGTGCGCGAGCTATGCCCACGCCGACCACGGCGCCGTTCAGGAGGTGCTGCGCCAAGTCGACTTCGGCGTGGGCTACCAGGCTGCGCCGACCTGTGGCACCGACCCTGAGGTCTCGTTGATCGAAGAGGTGAGCTGGGACGGCTTCGACGACGCTTTTGCGACGTCGGGGGCGACGCGCCTAGGTGCTCACGTGGTGCACTACGGCTGGTTGCTCGACGGCGACCCCGGTTACTACCGCGGCGACTACGACGGCCAGGAGACCGACTTCCACCGCCACCAGCACTTCTGGGTGAGATTCGAGTAGCAGCCGCCGCGGCGGCACCATACGAAGACATACGGCCCGAACGCCGTGTCAGAGCGCCAGGTACAGGCGGCGCCGGTGCAGCGTTCCCACCACCAGCAAGATGACGCAGGCGATCAGGGCCGCGTAGGCCTCATGCACCGCCGGCGCCCCGACCGGCAGGATGTCTTCCATCAGGCGGGTCTCGATCGAGCGGTCGCCGATCTTGATGGTGCGGCCAGCGTGCAGCAGCACCCGCTCGAACAGGTACACGATGATGGCGTTGCGGCCGAACGCGATGATCGGCCAGGTGATGCCGCGCCGGAATTTGTCGATGGCGGGCCCGCCGCCGGTGTCGATCAGCAGGTAGATGCCGCACACCACCACCAGGGCCGAGCCCGACACCAGCAGGGCGAACGACGGCGTGAGCAGGCGCTTGTTGGGCAGCATCCACAGCGAGGCGATGGCCCCGACGGCCAGGCAGGCACCGGCCAGCGTGCCGATCCGGCGCACGGTCTCGCGGCGGTCGCTCTGGCCGATGCGGCGGATGACCATGCCGGCCGAATAGCCGTAGAGCACGAACGCCGCCGATGCGATCGACAGCACCAGTCCCTCGGGATCCCAGCCCGCGGCCCCGGCCCGGTACACGTGGCTGTCGGTGAGCACGGCCCGATCGACGCCGAAGTAGGGGCTGCAACGGCCGACGGGGTCGCAGGCGATGAACTCGAGGCCGAGGCCGTACACGAACAGCCCGACCGTGGCCACGGTGATGAGCAGCCACATCTTGTCTGCGCCGAACATGGCCCGGCTTGCCAGCACCACGGCGGCGCCCACCGCCCCGGCGATGCCGATCATCTGGAGCACGCCGGTGAAGCGCAGCTCGGTGATGTCGAACCACGAGGTGCCGTAGGCGTTGTAGGCGATGCCGAGCACGACGAGCAGGATGAGCCGGCGAGTCAGGCGGCGGTAGGTGGCGCTCTTGGACGGGTTCCGCAGCAGGAACGACAGGCTGAGGCCGCTGGTGACCAGGAATGCCGGGAAGATCCAGTCGTTCATGGTTATGCCGTCCCACTCGGCGTGGCGCAGGAAGGCGAAGTGGTCGCCGACGGCCGTGCTGGGCGTGAAGACCATGCCGATGAGCAGCAGGCCCCGGAACGTGTCGACCGAGGCGAACCGGGCGCGGCGGGAGGGCTGGGGGACGTCGGTGGGTGCTGGCACGTCAGTCGGCGGCGGTGGGGGTGGCTGTTTCGGTACCGATGGCTGGGATGCCCATGTCGTGGTAGGTGGCCATCGGGAAGTACGGCACGCCGAGCTCGTCGAATGAGC
>JAJDZO010000066.1 GCA_022824605.1 Acidimicrobiia bacterium | reverse complement strand
TCGCCGAGTCGACATCGTTGCCACCAAGGCGCGGTTGCTAGTAGCGGAGACGTGGACTGTGCGACGATGTCCGCTGGGGCAAGGCGGAGCGTCATGCGGCTAGGACTAGGGTTAGTTCTTCGAGCAGGGGGTTTAGGTCGTTGCCGAAGAGTTGGCGGGCCTTGCCTAGGCCGCCGTGGGTGCTGAAGGGTGGGTTCTGGAGGTCTGCGGGAGTCACGGCGAGGCTTGCGGCGATCTGTTCTTTGATGAGGCGGAGGTAGGTGGTCTGCTCGTCGGTGAAGTGGCGGCCCTGTGTCTGCTGATGAAGGAGCCAGGCATCGAAGCGTTCGTCGACCAGGTCGGGGTAGGCGATTAGTTCATCTGTGTGGCGGAGCGCGTGGCGGACGAGGCTCACCAGGTCGGTGCTGACGCGGTGGCCGGAGCCTTTGACCTTGGAGGCGTCGAGAGTCTCGTAGGCCTTCCACAGCGCCTCGGTCGTCAGGCCGTAGGGCGGGCGCTTGATGGCGTTGGCTAGTTCCTTGATGGCCGGATAGGTGAGCCCGCCTCCGTAGGGCTGGCTGTAGAGCACCTGCAGGGCGGTGATCTCGTCCTTGTTGTTCTCGATGAAGTGGCGGAACGACTGGGTCCGGGCTCGGGCCCGGTCGGCGGCATCCTTCGAGTATTCGCCAGAGATGACTTGGTCCTTGGAGGCAGTGTCGATCATTTGCTCGTAGCTGCGGCGGACGTCGATCAGCTTCTGTCGCAACGCGGGGTTGCCGGAGATGGGCTGCACCGCCTGCTCGATCAAGCGGGTGGCTGTGGCCTTGAGCTGCTCGGGGGTTGGGTCGTCGGTGCTGTGCTCAGCCGCGGCCTCTTCGTGTTGACGGTCGGGATCCAGCGCCTGTGTGATCTGGCGGACCAAGTCGTCCACGGCGATCCCGGCCACGTCCTCCACCTCGTCCCGGTCCTCGGCGGTCATGCGGCGGTTCAATCGGGCTAGGCGTGACGCCACCGACGACACCACTGCCTCATCCGTCGATCCGAGGCCGATCTGGTTCAACAGCCGGTCGAAGCTCACGCCCTTGTTGCGCTCCAGCGGCACGGTGTCGTGAAGGCCGACCTCGGTGACGCCGACCGCGTCCACGATCACGAAACGGTCCTTGACCTTGGCGTCGGGGGTGACCGCCCGCAGGTCGTTGTTGTCGATCACCCGCACGCCGCGGCCCTTCATCTGCTCGAAGAAGTTGCGGCTGCGCACCATGCGCATGAACACCACGCACTCGATCGGCTTCACGTCGGTGCCCGTCGCGATCATGTCCACGGTCACCGCGATGCGGGTCGGGTAGTTGGTGCGGAACTGCTGGAGCAGATCCTCAGGCTTGTTGCCGGAGTCACCAGAGCGGTAGGTGATCTTCACCGCGCCCTCGTTGCTGAGGCCGAACTCCTGGCGCACGACCTGCACTATGTCATCGGCATGGCTGTCGTCCTTGGCGAAGATCAGCGTCTTGGGGATGTGCTCCAGCAGGCCGTTCTCGCGGCGCTTCCGGTCGGCGAAGATCACCGGCAGCGAGTCGCGCAGAGTGCGGACCACCGTGCGGATCTGATCCGGGGCCACCACCTTGCGGTCGAGTTCGGCCGCGTTGTAGTCGATGTCCTCGTCGACCTTCTCCAAGCGGAGCTGACGGGTCTCACGGTCGCGGAACTGTGTGACGAAGTCGGCCGGGACCGTGCTGCCGGACTCGGTGATCTCGGTGCGGATGCGGAACACGTCGAAGTCCACGTTCACCCGGTCGGCCACCGCCTGCTCGTGGCCGTACTCCATCACCATGTTCTGGTCGAAGAACGCGAACGTCTGGATCCCCGGTGTGGCCGTGAGTCCCACCAGGAACGCGTCGAAGTACTCCAGCACCTGGCGCCACACGCCGTAGATCGAGCGGTGGCACTCGTCGATGATGATCAGGTCGTAGGACTCGATCGGCACCTTCGGGTTGTAGGCCACCTCCACCGGCTGCTCCGGCGCCATCTCGAAGCCTGTGCGCTCGTCGAGGCTCTCGTCGAAGTCCTCGTCGCCCCGCAGGATCGAATACAGACGCTGAATGGTGCTGACATGCACCTTCGTGGCGGCCTCGCTGGCCATGTCGAGATGGGACGACGCGAGGCGGCGGACGTTGTAGAGCTCGGTGAACTTGCGAGGATCGTCGGGCACGGTGAAGCCCTCGAACTCCCGCACCGCCTGACGGCCCAGGTTGGCCCGGTCCACCAGGAACAGGATCCGGCGGGCGCCGGCATGGCGCACCAGCCGGTAGCAGAGGTTGGCCGCGGTGTAGGTCTTGCCCGAGCCGGTGGCCATCTGGATCAACGCCCGCGGCCGGTTCTCCCGCAGCGACGCCTCCAGGTTGCGGATGGCCTCAGCCTGCGCCGGCCACAGCTCACCGGCATCAGACGCCAGCTCGGGCAGCAACGGCAAGCCCGCCCGCAAGGTGGCATACCCACCCAACCGGACATGCTCATCAATCCAGTGAGCCAGCATCTCGGGCCGGTGGAAGGTGAACACCCGCCGACTGGCGGCCACCGGATCCAGCCCGCACGTGAACCGGGTCTCCGTGCCGGTGGACTCATACCCGAACGGCAGCGCCCCGTCCACGAGGAAGGTCGGCAGCCAGTCGGGAGACGACACCAGGTACTTGCGGGTCTGCGGCTCCACACCGGTAAGGGTGATGCCCGCCTTCTTGGCCTCAATCACCCCGACTGCCTGCCGATCCACGAACAGCACGTAGTCGGCCGGGCCAGCCTCCGTGGGCACTTCCCGCACCGCCACGCCCTGCGCCGCCGCCACTGCAGCGTGCTTGTAGTCCTGCACCACCCAGCCGCACGCCACAAGCTGACCGTCGATCTCCATCCGAGCGCGCTGTTCGGGATCGAGATACTTCGATGACGAATCGGCAGCGTCAGCGGGAGGCACCGGCGGGCATCGTAGGCCGTCCGCAAAGCCTGTGATCGGTAGCAGCGACTGCAGCGCATGCTGCGGGACGTAGCGGAATGGCAGACAGCCACAAACGGGCTGCGGCTCAGCCGGTGTGGCGTCGCCCTCGAGCACTGCCCCAGAGCGATCTGACTATTCGGAACTCCACTCAAATTGCTGAGAATATATTGACACAATCAGGACGCAAGGAGAGGCGCTGACTAACCCAGATCTTTCATTGGCGGGGTTTGGTCGGGGTGGATGTGCCGTGGGAATGCCCTCCTGGTGTGGGAGAATCGGGCTTGTAGACAGTCCCGAGGCCACACCGGGGAGGGCACTCGCATGGTGAAGCATACAGGCACTCGTCCGCGGCTGAGGTTCACCGGCGG
>JAJDZO010000221.1 GCA_022824605.1 Acidimicrobiia bacterium | reverse complement strand
GGCTGGGTTGCGACGCGCACCCGGGCGGCTTTGGCCGGTCGGGGAACTCTCAGGTTGGGTGATGTCGCGGACCGGGAGGCCACGGTGAGGGCCTGCGGCGTAGCCGTGGCGAGGTTGCAGGGGCATAGCTGGGCGCCGACGCTGTTGATGGGTTCGAGAGTGAACGTGGGAACCATCTCGACGGTGCCCTTTTCGGCCGGGGGCCTGCTGGTCGGTGGGAGGGTCCGTTGCCGGTTGATGCTGTCGGGGTGGGGCGGAGGGCCCGTAGTAGTCCGAGGCCGGGAAAGCCGGTCAGGTGGCGAAGGGGCCCAGCATGATCGCAGCATCGATGCTGAGCGTTGAGGTCGCTGGTGAATACCGGCGCGCTGTGGCCCGGTCTTGACGAGGCCGAGGTGCGGGTACGCGTGATGCACACGAAGCTGCACCAATGGGCGAAGGCCGATCCTGGCCGTCGCTTCGATGACGTTGCCAACCTCGTGTATGACCCGGCGTTCCTCGTCGTGGCGTGGAGTCGGGTGCGGACCAACAAGGGCGCACGAACCGCTGGAGTCGATGCAGTGGCACCCCGCTTGATCGTCTTGGGTGCTGAGAAGCTGCTGGCGAGAATTCGCGATGAACTGAAGGCTCGCCGGTTCGCTCCTCAGCGGGTGCGGGAGAAAACGATCCCCAACGGCAACGGCAAGGTCCCTGCGCTGGGGATCCCGACTGTCGCAGACCGGGTCGTTCAGTCCTCGTTGAAGCTGGTGCTCGAGCCGATCTTTGAGGCGGACTTCAAGGCGTGTTCTTATGGCTTCCGCCCCAAGCGCCGAGCCCAGGACGCCACCCGCGGAGATCCACCACCTCGGATCACGCACCTATGAGTGGGTGTTCGAGGCGGACATCACCGCGTGTTTCGACGAGATCGACCACACGGCTCTCATGGACCGGGTGCGAGATCGTATCGCAGACAAGGGTGTCCTGGCGTTGGTGAAGGCCTTCTTGGGAGCCGGTGTCCTCTCTGAGGATGGCACCAGCCGCGAGACGATCACCGGCACACCCCAGCGCGGCATCCTCTCGCCGCTGCTGGCCAACATCGCCCTGTGTGTGCTGGACGAGCACTTCACGCGCAACTGGGAAGCGCTCGGACCGGAATGGACCCGTGCCAAGCGTCGCCGCGCCGCTGAACCGGCCATGAGGCTCATCCGCTACGCGGACGACTTCGTGGTCATGATCGCTGGCACTCGCAACGACGCCGAAGCGCTCTGGGATGAGGTGGCAGCGGTGCTCGCTGCGATGGGCTTGCGCCTGTCAGAACACAAGACGAGGGTCTGCCACATCCACGAGGGGTTCGACTTGTTGGGCTGGCGCATCCAGCGCCGCGCCTGGCGAGGCCGAGCCGGCAAGCGAGCGGTCTACACCTACCCGTCCAAAAAGAGCCTGCGCTCGATCATGGACAAGGTCCGGCTGCTCACCCGCCGCAGGCGGCATCGAACACTCACAGACCTGCTCCGCCGGCTGAACCCGGTGCTGCGGGGCTGGTGCAACTACTTCCGGCACGGCGTGTCATCACGCACCTTCAACTACGTCGACCACTTCGCCTTCTGGCGCATCGTCAGCTGGTTGAAGAAGCGACACGTCGCCTTGAACATGCACACCCTGGTCCGTCGACACCTCCCCGACTGGAGGATCACCGACGACGGGATCGAGATGTTCCGGCCCTACACGGTCAACATCGAGCGCTACCGCTACCGCGGCGCCAAGATCCCAACACCATGGACGACGACGACAGGACCACCCGCACCAGCGGCCTGACCATGTGCAGAGCCCGATGCGGTGGAAGTCGCACGTCCGGTTCGCAGGGCGCGCCGCAGAAACCCACCGATTCGAGAGACGCCAGGGCGCTCCGGTCCGACCCCTACACCTACATACGCACCGGCGAGGGCTGGCTGTACCTGGCCGTGGTGCTCGACGTGGGCAGCCGACGCGTGGTCGGCTGGTCCATCGACTCACACTCGCAGGCGTCACTCGCCACCAACGCGCTGGCCGTGGCCATCAACAACCGCGAGCCCAACGCGTCGACGATCCATTCCGACCACGGCACGCAATTCACGTCCTGGGCGTTCACCCAGCGGGCTTGCGACGCCGCGCTGGCTGTGTCGATGGGCTCGATCGGATAATGCTTCGATGATGCCGTGATCGAGGCGTTCTGGGCCCGCATACAAGTCGAGCTGCTCAACCGGCGCCGCTGGAGAACCCGCCTTGAACTCTCCAAAGCCACCTTCGAGTACCTTGAGATCTTCCACAACCGCCAAAGGCGGCACTCAGCCCTCGGTATGCTCACACCCGTCGAATACGAGATCCGCCACGCCACCACCGCCTGATACCGAACAACCCGACCGCGCGAAACACAGGGCACACCACACCTTCGGAACCGCCATCTTCGGCGAGAGCTGATAGCGCTCCGCAATTGACCACTCGAATACGTCAGCGTCTCGGAGTTATTTGCCAAAGGCTCGGATATTGAGTTTGCCCTCGTTGCTGCCGGTGAGGTCGAGATACGCCTGTTGTCTCACGCCCCACGCGTTTTCGATGCGTGAACCGACGCGAAAGGCTAGCTGCTGCGACTCGCCGATGTCGGCTGGAAGATCTTCTAATTCGATGTTCCAGAGCAAGTGCTCATCGTGACACGGCCTTATGCCGTAGTCGAAACGGCCCGGGTACACATAGCCCTCAGCAAGGCCAGCCAAGAGAGCGCCGCGGGTATCCGGGAGAGCGATGGTCAGGAGATAGGGCCCGATCGTCCTGTGACTTCCCAGTCTCCGAGCGAACTCCACCAACGCCCATGTGAATCCCACGATCCTGACGAGATCTATGGAGGCGGGCGTCTCTGAATCACCGGCAGCGACACTGTGATGGTGCCGCTCTCCGAGGCCGATCTCGACCATCCCATTGCGGTGAACTGCTGCGTATCGCAGCCACGCAGCGTCGTTACCGTGCCTGTACGCCAGAGCCGCTGCGTGCGTAGTCGGGATTATCTGATGGCCAAGATGGATCGCTCCGTTGCCAAGGTTAAGGCTCTTGTACTGTTTGAGCTGCGCCCAAAAGGCCTCGTCGAATTCCCAGCACTCAGTGTCGGGATCCTCTGGAAGCAGGAGCAGTCGTGCAAGCATTCGGTCC
>JAJDZO010000103.1 GCA_022824605.1 Acidimicrobiia bacterium | reverse complement strand
CCCAGCAGCGCGTGGATCTCTCCGTGGCGAAGGTCGAAGTCGGCCCCGGCGACCGCGGTCAACGAACCGAACACCTTGGTGATGGAGCGCATCTCCACCATCGGGCCCGCGCCTGTCTGGTCCAGAGGGTGGCCCCTGTCGGCGTTTCGGTCCGGCGTGTGCTGGTCAACGCCGGCGCTCATAGGAGAATGCGGGTCAGGCGTCGGCTGGGATGACGCAGTAGGTCAGGCCCAGCTCCGACAGCCAGCGGCGGTAGGCGATCGAAGTCTTGTCGGAGCGTACGGGCGTCTCGACGGTGGAGCCCAGCGGCAGACGTTTCGGCTGCTGGTTCTCGAGGATGGGCTTGTCCTGGGCGAAGATGAGCAACTGGAACGCCTTGAGCAGCCGGTCGTCGTTCACGTCGTCGAGCATCGACAACAGCATGTGCGCCCGGGTGGTGACCTCGTTCATCGGCTGGCAGAAGATGGTGATGGCGTCCATGCGGGACTCGTCGATGGGGCTCGACTTGTAGAGGATGGCACAGTAGGGGTGGGGCACCCGGTAGACGTATCCCATCAGCATCCCGCCGTCGGCGTTGAGCGCTCCCAGCGGCTGGAAGAACTCGCACTCGGTGGCCAACACCTCCCGCCCGCGGTTGATCACGTCGACGGCGTATTCCTTGACTTCGGTATGGGGTTCGATACCCAGATAGCCGGAATGTACGTAGGGGAAATGGCCCATGTCCAGGAAGTTCTCCACTGCCCTGGGTGCCGACGTGTGCACTCCGACGCTGCCGGCCCACACGTTGTGGCGGTCGGGCTCATGGAACTCCGGCAGTTCGAAGAACTCCTCGGGGGGCGTTCCGAGGCTGGTCCACAGGTAGCCCAGCTGGTCGGTCGTCGGCAGGGGATTGGCGATGTCGGCGGGCGAGAACATCGCGCCCGCTCGCATTGCCGGGGTGGTCCTCCACGCATGGAGAGCGCCGTCGGCTGAGACTCCGTATGAGACGGGTTCCTCCAGCAGGAGCGTCTCGTGGACGGTGCCGGGCGCCAGTTCCACGACCGCGCCCAACGGGTGCCACAGGTTGAGGGCTACCGGATCGGCGCACTTCGACGTGGGCGTCACAGCACGGACTCTGGATCGGCGCATGCAAGGGCGGTCCTCACAGCACGGCTACCGGGTTGACGGGGGAGCCGCAGCCGCCCACGAAGGGCTCCGGGTTGGCTTGCAGCAGGAACTCGTAGCGGCCCGCCTCGGCGCAGGCCTCGGCCAGGGCCTCAAGATCCCAGTTCTGGCCCTGCGTCATGCCCATGTCGACCACATGGAGGCAGTGGACGCCCAACAGGTCGTCGCCTCCGAGGCCGCCGAAGAACTCCAGCATGTAGGTGTCGCCCGCCACCGCGGCCACGTCGTGGCGCCAGAACCAGCGCACCGCGTCGAGGCCGGGGCCGGGGCTGGTGCCCTCGCCATCGGGTCCGGCCAGGTACGCCATCGCCCCCGCCTCGCGGAACAGCTGCATCCGGCCAGTGCGCACGAGCACGATGTCGCCGGGGCGCATGGACACTCCGGCGTGTTCGGCGGCCTCGTCGAGGTCCTCGGCGGTCACCTCGTGGTCGCTGGCCAGCCGGCTCTGGCCCTTGGCCGCGCAAACGTCGAGAAGCACGCCCCGTCCGGTGAGGTGGCGGATGTGCTCGATACCCAGCACGGTGGCGCCGCCCATGGGCTTGATCGACTCCACCGGCACCCCGTTGTAGAGGGTGTTGTCGTAGCTCACATGGGACAGGCCGTCCCAGTGAGTGGCGGCCTGCAGGGGCATGGTCACGATGTCGTCGGAGAAGTGGGCGACCAGCCCCCTGCCGTCGGGATCGCCGAGGTCGGGGCTGTGGATCTTCACCATGGCGTGAAGGGGGTTGATGCGGCCGTGCATCTGGCCGATCTGCACCCCGCCGGAGTGCTTGAGATCCAACGCGCACGACACCCGTCTGCCGGTGCGGACCAGCGACGCGGCGTGGGCGACCGCGCCGTCGGTGATCAGGTTCAGGGTGCCCAGGCGGTCGTCGTCGCCCCATCGGCCCCAGTTGCGCACCTCGTCGCGCAGTGCGAAGAAGGCGTCGGTGAAGCTCATGGAATACCTCGGTGCGGTCGCCGCCATCGAGATACTAGCTTTGGCCCATGATCGGCCCTTACACAACTCAGCCTGCAGGGGCTGGGCCATGAGTTGGCTTTACGCGTTCATGTTGGCGGCTGGGGCGCCGGTGCTGTTGTGGTTCGTGTTCAGCGGCGGCGATGCCGACATGGACGCGGGCGCCGAGGTGGACGGACTGGGCGACGTTTTCTCGGTGATACCTCTGAGCAGCATCGCCTTCATCGCCACGTTCTTCGGCGCCACCGGGCTGGTGTCGGAGTGGCTCGGGACCGGAACGGTGTTCACCCTGATCCTGGCCGTGGTCGTCGGCGTCCTCGCCGGCGCGCTCAACAGCGCGGCCTTCGCCTTCCTGCGCCGCACCGAGGCCTCCAGTGACGTGAGCGACCGCGACATCGAGGGCACCATCGCCACGGTGTCGCTGGCCATGTCGAACGAGCACCGCGGCCGGATCGTGCTGCCCGTGGCGGGCGCTCGCAGCCAGATGACGGCTGCTCCCATCGACCCCCTCGAAGACGGCAGGACCATCGAGGCCGGTGCCCGGGTGATAGTCGTGCGCGTCGAGGGCGGTGTCGCCATGGTGACCCGGCTCGATCCCGAACTGGGAGATCCTCGACTGGAATAAGAGGCCGAGCGAATAGGCGAGAGCGCGCTGCGCCCGGCGGCAGACCCGGTCACGCATCGCGCAGGAATCGCCGCTGACCCGCTCGGCGTGTCGGGAGCCGCTGGTACGCTCGACCGGACAATTGGCCCCTAGACACGCGCGTGGCGCGTAGGGAGGGAAGGCGCAATGTCCTCAGCATTGGTGGCCGGCATCGCGGTGGCGTTGGCGGTGTTCTTTGTGATCCTGATCGTGAAGTCGTTGATCGTGATCTGCCCGCCCAACCGGGTGGCGGTCATCTCGGGGCGCAAACGCACCCTGTCGGACGGGCGCACGGTCGGCTACCGCATCCTCAAGGGCGGTCGCACTCTGCGGATCCCGCTCATCGAGCGGGTCGCCTGGATGGACCTCAACACCATCCCGCTGGAGGTGTCGGTGACCAACGCCTACTCGCGGGGCGCCATACCCCTCAACGTGATGGGCATCGCCAACGTCAAGGTGTCGAGCGGCGAGGGCCTGCTCGAGAACGCCGCCGAGCGCTTCCTTCACGTCGATCACAGCCACATCGGCAAGATCGCCAAGGAGACCCTTGAGGCCAACCTGCGGGGTGTGCTGGCCACCATGTCTCCCGAGGAGGTCAACGAGGACCGTCTCAAGTTCAGCCACCAGCTCATCGACGAGGCCGACGACGACATCAAGACGCTCGGTCTGGAGCTTGATGTGCTCAAGATCCAGAACGTCACCGACGACGTGAACTACCTGGAGTCGGTCGGTCGGCGCCTCACCGCCGAGGTGATCCGCGACGCCCGGGTGGCCGAGGCCAACCGCACCGCCGAATCCGAGCAGGCCGAGGCGGCCGCCCGCCGCGCCGCCCAGGTGGCCCAGATCGACGCCGACAAGACGATCGTCGAGGAGCAGAACGCGCTGCGGGTGCGCACCGCCGAGCTCGAAGCCATCTCCAGGGCGCGCGAGGAGGAGGCGCTCGTGGCCGGTGAGACCGCCAAGGCGGTCGCCAGCCAGGCGCTGGAGTCTGAGCGGATCGAGCTGGAGAAGCGCCGGGTGGAGGCCGATGTGGTGGTTCCGGCCCGTGCCGATCTGGAGGCCCGCCAGCTTCAGGCCCAGGCCGAGGCGGCCACGATCATCGAGGACGGCAAGGCCCAGGTCGAGGTGTTCAAGCGCCTCACCGACCAGTACCAGGCGGCCGGCGACGACGGCCACGACGTGCTGGTGCTCAACATGCTGCCCGATCTGATCGACAAGATCGTGGCCACCGTGCAGAACGTGAGCATCGACCGGGTGGCGGTGGTGGACACCGGCGCCGCCGGAGGCGGTGCTAGCAACGGGGACAGCAACGGCGGCAGTGGCTCGCGTGGGGGGATCCCTGGTCTGATGAGCCAGCTCCCGGCCTCGTTGGTGGCCATGACCGAGCAGATCGAGGCCGCCACCGGTGTCGACATCCTGGCCTCGCTGCGCCGCCGCGACTCAGACCACGGCGCCGAGGGCTGAGGGCCCGCGCCGGGTTCCCAGGCTGCTCGGATTCCCTTCTCTGCCCGGACAAGACGCGTGAGCGGATACCTCGACGGCAAGAGCATCGCCGTCACCGGAGCCGGTGGCGGCATCGGCCGCGCGGTGGCGCGGGCGTGCGCGGCCGAGGGCGCCAACGTGGTGGTGGCCGACTACGGCGTCGCCCTCGACGGGTCGGCCCCGTCGAGCGAGGTGGCCGACGCGGTGGCGCAGGAGATATGCGCCGGCGGCGGCGAGGCGGTGGCGCTGGCGGGTGATGTGTCGCGCTTCGATGTGGGCGCCGAGATCGTGGAAGCAGCCTGCGAGCAGTGGGGGAGCATCGACGGCGTGGTGTGCGCCGCGGGGGTGCTGCGAGAGCGGATGCTGTTCAACATGAGCGAGCAGGAGTGGGACCATGTGGTGGCGGTTCACCTCAAGGGCCACTTCAACGTGTACCGGGCCGCGGTCGCCCGGATGCGCAAGCAGCCCTCGGGCGGCTCGCTGGTGGGCTTCACCTCCGGAGCGGCCATCGCCTCCACCGCGCAGGCCAACTACTCCGCAGCCAAGGGCGGCGTCATGAGCCTCACCCGCTCGGCGGCCATGACCGCGGCGTCGATACGGATGCGGGGCGGCCCCGCCATCAACGCCAATTGCATCGCGCCGGTGGCCCGCACCCGCATGAGCGAGAAGGTTCCGTTCGAGATGGAGACGGGTGCGCCTGAAGCGGTGGCCCCCATGGTGGTGTTCCTTCTCAGCGACGCCGGCCGTGAGGTCAACGCGCAGACCTACAGCGTGGTGGGCCGGCGGATATCGGTGTGGAACCAGCCTCAGGAGCTGCGTTCGATGTGGGCGGCCGGCGAGCGGTGGACGCCGGGTGAGATCGCCGAGCAGCTCCCGCGCACCGTGGGGCAGGAGCCCAACTGGGTGATCGCCGATCTCGAGCGCCGCATGGCCGAGATGTCCAGCTGAGCCATGGCGGCCGATCCAGGCGACTGGCCCTGGCCCGCGCCGCCTGCCGAACCGCCCGGCCGTGGGCTGCTCGAAGGCAGGCGGGTCGTGGTAACCGCCGCGGCCGGTGC
>JAJDZO010000165.1 GCA_022824605.1 Acidimicrobiia bacterium | reverse complement strand
CCTCGGAATCCAGAAAACCGTGCTCGGCAAGGGTGAACTGATCAGGGTCCCCGTCCGCCTCTCCGAGGCCACGGGCACAGCCACTTCACCGGACGAAGCCATCGAGGCACTGGTGGCCCGGCGGCAAGCTGCGAGAGAAGCCAAGGACTGGGCGACTGCTGACGCCCTTCGGGATGAGCTCTCGGGCATGGGTGTGGTAGTGGAGGACACCCCTGCCGGCCCGGTCTGGCACTGGGCGTGACCCGGCTGTGGTGCGAACTGCTCGCAATTCTGCGCCTAGAGCCCGAGCGATTAGGCAAGCGAGCGCGCTCCATACGGGCGAGGCCGTGGCCCGAGCGGCCCGTGAGCGCCGCGAACAAGAGCGGGAAGCACCCCGCCCCGACGCGACACGCCTGCACCTATCTGCGCGCCTTCTTATGCGGTGGATATCTGCGGGTAGTTCGCCAGCCCGCTGGTCGGGCGTTGTCGGGACGCCGGTTGTCAGGGACGCGGGTGTGACCGGATGAGCGTGCTTGGCAATCGGGTTCTGCGGACTGAGGATCCCAGGATGCTCACTGAAGGTGCCCGTTACGTGGCCGACCTGCGGTTGGACGGCGCAGCCCGCGCGTGCTTCGTGCGGTCTACGGAAGCTCACGGGCACCTGCTCTCGGTGGACACGGCGCAGGCACGCGGCAGTCCCGGCGTGCTCGGGGTGTTCACGGCGGCCGATCTCGACCTGCCCGATCTGACGCCCATTCCGGCAGTTCATCAGCAGATGGGCCGCCCGGTGCTGGCAAGCGACACCGTCCGCTTCGTGGGCGAGCCGGTGGCGGTGGTGGTGGCCGAGACGGCCGCGGCGGCCGCCGACGCAGCCGAGCACGTCCTCGTCGACATCGATCCGGAACCGCCGGTGGTGTCGCTGGCCGACGCGGCCGCCGATGCCACGCTGGTTCACGCCGACGCCGGGACCAACCTCGCGTTCGAGTTGCCCTCCACTGACGCAGCCAGCGGGAGGCAGGACTTCGCCGGATGCGAGGTCATCGTCGAGGCTTCGCTGGTGAGCCAGCGGCTGGCGGCCGTGCCGCTGGAGCCTCGCTCGGCCGCGGCCCAGTGGAGTCCCGACGGTGCCCGGCTCACGTTCTGGGCGTCGAGCCAGGCTCCGCACCGGGTGCGCGACACCTTGGCGAGCCTGTACGGGCTCGACCCGGCGGCGGTGCGGGTGATCGTGCCCGACGTCGGCGGCGGGTTCGGCGCGAAGGGCTCGCCACTGCCCGAGGAGCTGCTGCTGGCCGGGTTGAGCCGAGCAGTAGGACGCCCCGTCACCTGGACCGAGACCCGGGCCGAGAACCTCACAGCCTCGGTACACGGCCGGGCCCAGCGCCTGCACATGCGCCTGGGCGGCACCCGCTCGGGACGGATGACCCATTACGAGCTTGACATCGCCCAGGACGCAGGCGCCTATCCGATGATCGGGGCGTTCCTGCCGACGCTCACCCGGGCAACCTTCACCGGCTGCTACGACATCGCGTCGGCGTCGGCGACCGGGCAAAGCTACGTCACCAACACCGCGCCGGTGGGGGCCTACCGCGGCGCGGGCCGTCCAGAGGCGATCTTCTGCATCGAACGGGCGGTGGAGGTGTTCGCGGCCGAGATCGGGATGGACCCGGCGCAGGTGCGGCGGCTGAACTTCGTAGTGCCCGAGCAGTTCCCGTTCGAGGCACCGTCGGGACGGGTGTATGACAGCGGCGACTACGGGGCCGCCCTCGAGGCCGCGCTGGCGGCGGCCGGATATGACGACCTGCGGGCCGAGCAAGCCCGCCGCCGCGGTGGCGCCGATTCGCGACCGCTTGGTGTCGGGATCGCTTCGTATGTGGAGAGCACTTCCGCCGGCGGCTCCGAGTTGGGTGAGATCGAGTTGGCCGCGGACGGTTCGCTGGTGGTGCGCAGCGGCGCCACCCCCTACGGGCAGGGCCACGCCACGAGCTGGTCGATGGTCGCCGCCGAGGTGACGGGGGTGCCGATCGAGCGGATCAAGGTGATTGCCGGCGACACCGCCGAGATCTCTACTAGCCAACTGACGTCGGGGTCGCGCTCCGCTCAGCTCGCAGGATCAGCCGTCCATGTTGCCGCCGCCAAGCTGGTGGAGCAGGCAAAGACCCTGGCCGCGGAACTGCTGGAGGCTGCGCTCGCCGATGTGATGCTCGACCCCGAGCGGGGCGTTTTCCATGTGGCAGGTTCGCCGCGGCCGACAGTCGCATGGGCCGACATCGCGGCCGACGCAGCCCGCCGAGGCGACCCCCCGCTCAGCGCGGTTTCGGACTTCGAGCAGGGCACCAACACTTTCTCGTTCGGCTGCCATGTGGCCACGGTGGAGATCGACTCGCATACGGGTGAGGCCGTGCTGAGGAGCTTGGTCGCCTGCGACGACGCGGGCACGCTCATCAACCCTTTGATCGCCGAGGGGCAACTGCACGGCGGCATCGCTCAGGGAACTGCCCAGGTCCTCTTCGAGGAGGCCCGATACAGCGATGCCGGTGCGCCCCTGGCCACCAACCTGATCGACTATCCGGCCATCTCCGCGCCCGACCTGCCGCGCTTCGAGATGCTGCCCATGCAGACACCGACCCCGCACAACCCGCTGGGCGCCAAGGGCATCGGCGAGTCGGGCACCACCGGCGCCGGCGCCGCCGTCTACAACGCGGTCTGCGACGCCCTCGCCCAAGCCGGAGCCGGCCCAGTCGACATGCCAGCCACCCCCCAAAAGATCTGGCAAGCCCTGCAAAACAAGCAACATCCGTAGGCCCGACCCCACGCCCCCAAGCCCCACCACGGCACGGGGCCTCTGCCGTGTCTTGTCTGTTATATTTTGTTTTGTTTGTTATATTTTGTTTTGTTTGTTTATTTTTGGTGGGCTTGTTGGGCTGGTCGATGTGCTGGTCGAGCCGGGTTAGCGGATGGCGTAGATGTAGCCGCCTTTGGTGCCTACGGCTATCAGGCCGTCCCACACTGCGGGGGTGGACTCGATGCAGGCGCCCAGCTCGATGTTCCACAGCTCTGGCGGCTCCACCGTGGTATCGCTCACGTCGAAGGCGTAGAGCTTGCCGCCGCAGTCGCCTTGGATCCACACGTCGTCCACGATGGCGGGGCTGGGCCAGGTCGGGCCGGGCAGCTTCTTGGTCCAGCGCACCTCCCCGGTGGAGGTGTCCACGCCGTACACATGGCCGGTGTGGGTCGGCACGATCAGCAGGTCGCGGTGCAGCCCCGGCGTGGCCCACACCCCGGATCCGTCCAAGACGCCGCGCACATGCACGCTCCACACCAGCGGATCGTCGGGCCGGCTCGGATCGAGCTTGATGATCTGGCCCACCTCATGGGAGCGCTCCGTGCCCAGCTCGTACTCGACCCCGGCGTAGATCATGCCCTCGGCGTCGATCACCAGCGACGCATCGGTGTCGTCGCCGGTCCAGAAACGGAACACCCGCTCGGGGTCTGTCGCCGGGTCGTCGCGCAGCCCCGAAATGTCCCAGCCCTGTACCAGCCCGCCTGAGTTGGCGAAGTAAACCGTGTCGCCGCTGACGGCCACCGAGTTCTCGATCGACAAATTCCGGCCCACGGCGGCCAGCAGCTCGTCGTCCCAGCCCGGCGTGTGGAACACCACCCGCGGATCGGCGACAACCAACCCGTCGGCTGCGTAGCCGCGGTTGAGCTTGACGATGTGGAACCGGGAGTTCTCCCCGCCGATGAACAGATGGTCGTCGATCACCATCCCGGACCCGTCCCAGTCGTCGTTCCACACGATCGGGCCGAGGTCGTAGGCGCCCAGCGACCACAGCTCCCTGGGCTCGCCACCGTCGAAGGCGATCACCCGGTAGTGGTTGTCGCGGCTGCCCACGTACACCAGCGGGTAGCCGTCGGGGTCGATGGTCACCGACCCCTTGATGATGTCGCCGGTGGGGAAGTCCGGCAGTAGCCGCTCACCGGTGTCGGCGTCGAGGAAGTGCACGTTGCGACTGAACGTGCCCACCACCAGCCAGGTGCGGCCGTCGCGCTCGAACACGGCGGGCTGGCCCGTCCATCCCGTGCCGCACCACTGGCGGGGCTCACCGCCCACCGATGACAGCGAGCACAGCGGATCGCCGTCGGGGAAGCGCCATGCCACCTCGGGCGCGGACGGCACCGGACCTCGGCCGTAGTAGGTGCGGGTCGGGTTGCCTCGGAACGTGAGCAGACCCTCGACGGTGTCGCCCCAAGGTTGGCCCGACGTCTCGGGGTCGACCCAGCCCTGGTAGGGCGGAACCGTGGTGGTGGTTGTGGTGGTCGTCGTAGTCGTGGTGGTGGTGGTTGTGGTGGTCGTAGTCGTGGTGGTGCTCGTCGGCGGCGAGGTGGTGGAGGTCGCCTCGATCTCGCCATCCCCGGACTCGTCTTGGTCCGCCTGGGGAGCCCAGCGCAGCACGATCACCGCAGCCAGCGCGAGGGTCGCGAGCGCCAGCGCCACCAGACGCAGCGTCCTCGACCGCTCCCCCATGGCTACAGCATGCCCACCCTGCACCGCACTCCCGCCGCGGTCGGCGGTGGCTGACCGGTTGATGTCGGATCAGTGCTACCGCATGCCCAGCCCGGCACCGATCGCTGCGGTCGTGGTGTCATCTGGCGTCGTAGCATCGGAGCCGTGACTGCCGGCGACCCGCATCCGCTGACCGTCGCCTTCGATGCAGACGACACGCTGTGGCACAACGAGGACCTGTTCCAGGACGTGCAGCGCGATTACGAACAGCTGCTGTCGCGCTGGGGCGATGCGGCCGCAGTGGCCGAGGGCCTGCACCATGTCCAGATGGCGAACCTGCCCCGGTTCGGTTATGGCGTCAAGTCCTTCGCGCTGTCGATGATCGAGGCTGCGGTGCAGATCAGCGCAGGCGAGATCGGCGCCGACCGCGTCACCACCATCATCGGCTACGCCAAGCGGCTGTTGGACCGGCCCGTCGAGTTGATCGACGGCGTGGAGGAAGTGCTCGATGCCCTGGACCACCACCGGCTGATGGTCATCACCAAAGGAGACGTTCACGATCAGCTGGCCAAGGTGGCCGCCAGCGGGCTGGCCGAGCGGTTCTGGCAGGTGGAGGTGGTGGCCGACAAGGACGCCTCGACCTACGGTCGGCTGTTCGAGCGCCACGGGATCGACCCCGCCCGGTTCGTGATGGTCGGGAACTCGCTGCGTTCCGACGTGTTGCCGGTGATGGAGCTGGGCGGGGTGGCGGTGCATGTGCCCTACCACGTGACCTGGCGCCACGAGGACGACCACGACGGCCACGAAGTCGAGGTGCCCACGCTGGAAGCGCTGCGCCAGCTGCCCGCACTGTTGAGCAACTGGGTCGGCGACGGTGAGCTGAGTTCGGGTCTGGCCGGACCGGCCGGTGCCGGCGGGCGTTACCGCCTGCACCCGGCATGAGGCGACTCACGCCCGCCGAGGTGGCGGCCTACGACATGGTGCCACCCGAGCTGGTTAGCCGGGTGTGGGTGCAGAAGGTGCCGATCCTTGCTCCCGGAGTCCGCGGCATGACCATCGGCCGGCTCGTTCTGCTGCGCAGCGACGACGACCGGTCGGGGCGCCGGATGCTGCTCGCCCATGAACTGGTGCACGTCGTACAGTACGAACACCTGGGGGTGGCGAGGTTCCTGTGGCGGTACGTGAGCGAGTACGCCCGCAACCTGTGGCGCTTGCGCAGCCACCGGCAGGCCTACCTGTCCATCTCCTTGGAGGTGGATGCCCGGGCCGTGTCTGCCCTATGGGCGATCGAACGTCCGGGCGTTGAGGGGAACTGGTCCCGTTGACGACCGGAAGTTCCTGGGGAGGACCGGCGGGTCAGTACTCGTAGAAGCCGCCACCGGTCTTGCGTCCGAGCCGGCCCGCGGCCACCATGCGTCGCAGCAGCGGCGGCGGGGCGTAGAAGCGCTCGGCGTACTCGGCGTAGAGCGACTCGGCGGTGAACAGGCACACGTCGAGCCCGATCAGGTCGGCCAGTGTGAGCGGACCCATGGGGTGGCCCGCCCCGAGCTTCATGGCGTCGTCGATGTCGGTGGCCGACGCATGGCCCGATTCGTACATCTCGATGGCCTGGCAGATGTAGGGCACCAGCAGTTTGTTGACCACGAAACCGGCCCGATCCGGCGCAGGGACCACCCGCTTGCCGAGGGTGTCGGTGGCGAACGCAGTGGCCGTCTCGGTCACGGCCGGGGCAGTCAGCTGCGTGCTGATCACCTCGACGAGCTTCATCACCGTCGCCGGGTTGAAGAAGTGCATTCCCAGCACCTGCTCGGGACGCGACGTGCCCATGGCCACGTCGACTATGGGGATCGACGATGTGTTGGTGGCCATGATCGCGCCGTCGTCGAGCACCCGGTCGAGCACTCCGAAGATCTCCAACTTCAGCGCCAGGTTCTCCGGAACGGCCTCGAGCGTCAGGTCGCAGCCGGCGAGGTCCTCCAAGTCGGTGGTCCAGGTGATGGCGGCCGACGCGGCGTCGCGGACCGCCTCGTCGAGCTTGCCTCGGGCGACGCCGCGATCCATTGAGCCCTCCACCCGGGCCCGTCCCGCCTCCACCAGTTCCGGTGTCGCCTCACGGGCGATCACCTGCAGGCCGTTACGGGCCGCGACCTCGACGATGCCGCTGCCCATCGTTCCAACGCCGATCACGCCGACCGTGCCGATCTTCATCTTGGCGCTCCTTAGGGTGTGTTGGGTCTGGATATGTTGAGTGCGGGCATTAGCAAGCCCACGGGTTGGATGAACGTACCTAGTCCGACTCGCTGATCGTCACCGAGTTGATGGTCACGTCGGTCAGCGGGCGGTCGTTGCGGTCGGTGTCGACCTTCTGCATGGCTTCCACCACGTCGAGGCCGGCAACCACCTTGCCGAACAGCGAATACTGCGGTGGGAGCCCGGTGCCCTGAGGGCCGCTGATAATGAAGAACTGGCTGCCGTTGGTGTCAGGCCCGGCGTTGGCCATGGCCAGCGACCCGATCTCGTAGCGGCCCGGCTTGGGGAGTTCGTCGGCGAAGCGGTAGCCGGGGCCGCCCCGACCGGTGCCGTCGGGATCGCCGCCCTGGCATACGAAGCCGTCGATGATGCGATGGAAGGTCACGCCGTCGAAGTAGTGGTACCGGGCCAGCACCACGAAGTTGTTGACGGTCAGCGGAGCCGCGATCGGGTCGAGAGCGATGCTGAGCGATCCCATCGAAGTGGCCATGGTCGCCGTGTAGCGCTTCGAGGCGTCGATGCACATACCAGGCGGCTGGTTGAATTTGCGGCGGACCGGACTCGATCCGTCCTCGGCGGGGCAGGGGGTGGCAGCCAATTCGATTCCTCGCTATCGGTGTTCGGGCTCGTCGGGAACCGAGCGACCCTACCGCCCCGGCTCCCGCTCGCCTTCGTTGCGCTGGTTGCGTTCACCGGGGCGGGCGGGCGCGGGGCTCGGGGCATCATCCATCCGGGCGCGACCGCGCTCTATGGTGGCGCGCGTGCGGTTCTGGAGCCGGCGATCAAGCCCGCGTCACGTTGTTGGCACGGCCGCGGCGGCACGTCCCGACGCGCCCCACTCACTGCGCTGCGAGCGCTGCGACGTCACCTGGCGCGGCCCGTCGTCGGTGCCGTGCTGGTGCTGCGGCGCCCCCGGCCACATCCGCGGCGAAGTCCGGATCTTCGCCGACTGACACCTGTCCGTGTCCGGCCGCCTCCGCAGGCCGATGCAGGCTCGGGCAGGCCGATAGGGTCGCGACCATGACTCTGCACTGGTCCGACACCGGAATCGAGGTCCACAAGGTGGTCGTCGGGCCGGTCGACAACAACGTCTTCGTGATCCGTTGCACATCCACCGGCGAAGCGGTCCTGATCGACGCCGCCAACGAGCATGAGCGGCTCCTCGAACTGTGTCGGCGACTGGGCGTGCGGACGGTTCTGGAGACCCACGGGCACTGGGACCACATCCAGGCGATCCCGGCGGTGCGCGACGCGGGCTATGAGGTGGGGGTCACCGCCGAGGATGCCGCCATGCTGCCCAGCTACGACTATCTGCTGACCGATGACTCCGTCGTCGAGGTCGGCCGTCTCCGGCTGCACACCCTCCACACTCCGGGCCATACCCCCGGCTCGATGTCGTTCCACGTGGAGGGCACGCCGCTGCTGTTCACCGGCGACACGCTGTTCCCGGGAGGCCCGGGTGCCACCGGCTACGAGGGCGGCGACTTCGAGACCATCATCGGTTCGATAGAGGACCGCATCTTCTCTCGATTCGACGGGGCCACCGTCGTGTTGCCCGGCCACGGCCTCGACACCACCGTCGGCGCCGAGTCGCCCCACCTCGACGAATGGATCGCCCGAGGCTGGTGACATTACCGGCCGGTGACATCACGGGCCGGTTGCCCGGTAGCTTGACCGGTCGAGGCCGACAGCCCGCAGACCAGCAAGGTTCCGTGAGCGGGTTGCTCGAAGGCGATCAGGAGGTTCCATGACCAGGCTTCTCGAAGGCAAGGTGGCGCTCGTCACCGGCGCAGGGCGAGGTATCGGACGTGAGCATGCCCTGATGCTCGCCGAACACGGCGCCAAGGTGGTGGTCAATGATCTTGGCGGGGATCAGTTCGGCGCAGGCGCGGACGTGACGCCGGCCGCAGAAGTGGTGGAGGCGATCACCTCGGCGGGAGGCTCCGCCGTGATCAACGGCGGCAACGTGGCCAGCTTCGATGACGCCGGGGCGATGGTGCAGCAGGCCGTCGACACGTTCGGCGACATCAACATCGTGGTCAACAACGCCGGCATCCTGCGCGACCGCATGGTGTTCTCGATGAGCGAGAGCGACTGGGATGCCGTGATGGCCGTCCATCTCAAGGGCACGTTCGGTCCGTCGCACCACGCCGCGGTCTACTGGCGCAACAAGGCCAAGTCAGGTGAGGACACCTACGGGCGGATCATCAACACCGCGTCGCCGTCGGGGATCTACGGCAACGTGGGCCAGACCAACTACGGCGCGGCCAAGGCCGGGATCGCCGCTTTCACGGTGATCGCGGCGCAGGAACTGGTCCGTTACGGGGTGACCGTCAACTGCCTGGCCCCGACCGCATGGTCTCGCCTCACCGCTCCGCTGATGGGCGGCGACGAGGCCACCGAAGAGCTCAAGGACAGCATCGACCCGCGCTGGATCGCGGTGACGACGGCCTGGCTGGCCAGTCCTGAGGCCGCCAACGTGACCGGTCGCGTGTTCGACATCCGGGGCGAGCAGCTGGGCATCGCCGAGGGGTGGCACCTGGGTCCGGTGGAGGTCCAGCCGGACAATCCGGCTGAGCTGGGCCCGGTGATGGCCAAGCTGATGGCGGAGGCCCGCCTCAACGCCAACATGGCGGGCAAGGACCATCAAGGACTCGGCTTCCCGAGCCAGTCGATCTAGTCGGCCGGGCGAACCCGCCCGGCGCCGGTTCTGGATTGGCGGCCATTCCCGGATTGGCGACCCTCCTGGGAGGGCTCCGCTCCCGGATTGACGACTAAATGTCTGAGGTTTACGCTCCCGGCTTGTGAGGCCCTTGGAGGATGTCCGCATCGTCGCGCTCGAGCAGTACGGCGCCGGCCCCTTCGCCACCATGCACCTGGCCGATCTCGGGGCCGAGGTCATCAAGGTCGAGGATCCCGGCGCGGGCGGCGACGTCGCCCGCTACCTGCCACCGTTCCAACACGAAGACTCCAGCCTCTTCTTCCAGACCTACAACCGCAACAAGCGCAGCGTCGCCCTCGACATCCGCAATGCGGCCGGCCGAGGCGTCTTCGACGATCTGGTGGCCTGCTCCGACGCGGTCTTCTCGAACCTACGCGGCGACCTGCCCGCCCAACTCGGCATCTGCTACGACGATCTCAAACCCATCAATCCAGCGATCGTGTGCTGCTCGCTCAGCGGCTTCGGCATGACCGGTCCCCGGGCTCGTCAGGGCGGCTACGACTACATCCTGCAAGGCCTCTGCGGTTGGATGGCGCTCACCGGCGACCCCGACGGCCCGCCCACGAAGTCGGGCCTGTCGATGGTCGACTTCTCAGGGGGTTTCGTGGCGGCCATCGCGCTGCTCACCGGGATCCACTCGGCCCGGCGTGACGGCGTCGGCATGGACTGCGACCTGAGCCTCCACGACACCGCCATCAGCCTGCTCGGCTATCTCGGCACCTGGCACCTCACCGGCGGGTTCGAGCCGCAGCGGGTGGCTGAGTCGGCGCATCCGTCGCTCGTTCCGTTCCAGGCTTTCGAGGCCGGCGACGGCTGGCTGGTGATCGGCTGCGCCAAGGAGAAGTTCTGGCGACGGCTCGCAGGTGTCATCGGCATGCCGGAGTTGGCCGACGACGAGCGGTTCGTGGATTTCGCAGCCCGCTACGCCAACCGCGACGAGTTGCTGGAGATCCTCAGGGCGGTGTTCCGGACCCGGTCCGCCTCGCAGTGGCTGGAAGAGTTGGAGCAGGCGGGTGTGCCGTCGGGACCGATCCAGGATGTGCCGACTGCGTTGACCGATCCTCACACCCTGGCCCGAGGAGTGCTGGCCGAGACCGAGCATCCCCATCACGGCACCATCCGTCAACCGGTCACCCCGGTGAGGGTGGGCGCTCATCCGGTTGCCGAGTCGCTGTCGCCGGGGCCCGCGTTGGGTGCCGACGCGCCATATGTGCTCAAGGATCTGCTCGGTTACGACGACGCCTGCGTCGAGCAGCTACGGGCCAGCGGAGCCTTCGGTTGACGCCCGTGGAACGTGCAGGCGGGGTTTGACCCCCGAAGTGTCCGACGTTTAGGCTCTCAACGCTTGTCGAGCCCTCGCAGGCCGCGAAATCACGCTGGGAGCGCCCATGGCTTCATCCGTTCCGAAGACTCCGCCCCTTCCGCAGGTATGGGCTGACCGAATCGCCGACACCCAGGCTGAGCTTGCCTCGGGCGGGTTCACGCTGGAGGGCATGCCGGGCTACGTGCCGGGCGAGCCGCCCAGTGTCGACACCTGGCACCACATGGACTATCTCGACATCTATCCCAAGATCTACGGCCGCGAGTGCGGGGCCAACGGGATCGGTCGGCTGCGCGAGGTGGCTCTGGTCAACATCACCGAATCCGAGCGGTTCCCCCTCTACGACCAGGACCCGGAGTACTTCCCCACGATGGGGCTCAGCCACGACGACCTCGACATCTCCCGGATGCGAGATCAGAGCCTCGAATACCAGGCCAAGCTGGAAGAGGCCGGCGTGCTGGTGCATCGCATCGACTTCCCCCAGCCCGCGGTGGGGGCCTTCGGCCCGATGCGGGGCACCTGGGCCGCCAACGAACTGCTGGTGGTGCGGGGAGGGTCGATCATCGAGAAGGTCGCCATCAGCCCCTTCGGCACGGGCCGGGCCGAATATCTGGCCCTGTGGGCGTTCGCCTGTCTGGGGATCCCCCCGGTGGCCACCATCACCGGCACCGGGGTGTGCGAGGCGGGCCCCTGCCACTGGCTGGCCGAGGACGTCTTCGTGGCCGGGCGAGGCCTGGCCTACAACTCCGACGGGCTGGACCAGCTTCTGCCGGTGGTGGCCACCTCGGCCGGTCTCGATCCGTCGGAGATGACCACCCTGGCGGTCAACTTCCCCGGCAACATCTACTTCAATCCCCGCACCGGTCAGTCCCACCACCCCGACATGTCGCTGTGCGCGCTCGATGTCGACAAGGTGATCTGCTACCCGCCCGGACTCGACTTCCGCACCTACGAGTGGCTGCGCAAGCGGGGCTACAAGATCGTCACCGTCGAGATGGAGGAGCAGCGGCTGTTCGCTCCGGCCAACGTGATGCTCATCGAGCCCGGCCTGGTGGTGATGCACTCGGAGGCACCCGACGCGGCGGCGGCGGTGCGCAAGGCGGGCGTGGAGGTCATCGAGACGCCGTACTCGGAGTTCCTGCGCATCGGCGGCGGTCTGCACTGCTCCACCCTGCGGCTGCTGCGCGACAAGGGTCCGTACTCCACGGACCGGCCGTCGTGACGCCGCCCGCAGCGGCTGCGGTGTCGGCGAGGGTGCTCCACCCGCAGGGGCCACGACCATGAAGTTCGCGGTGTTCAGCCATGTGGCTGAGAAGGAGACCTGCAGCCCCCAGCAGCGACTCGACGAGTTCGCGGCCGAGGTGCGCCTCTGCGACGAGTTGGGCTACGACTACTTCTTCACCACCGAGCACCACTTCACCGGGCGGTTCTCGATGGCGCCGTCCCAGCCGGTGTCGCTCACGGTGGTGGCCCAGAACTCCCAGCGGATGCGCTTCGGGCCGATGGTGATACTGCTGCCCATCAGCCAGCCGCTGCGGGTGTTGGAGGAGATGATCATCCTCGATCACATGTCGGGCGGGCGTCTCGAGATCGGCCTGGGCCGGGGCATCACCCCCCATGAGCACACGTCCTACGGCATCAACACCCACAGCGACGTGGGCCGGTTCAACGAGGGCCTCGAGATCGTGCTCAAGGGTCTCAACGCCGAGGGGCCGTTCTCGTTCGTGGGCGAGTTCTGGCAGTACATCGACGTCGACCTGCCCTGGCGCCCCCTGCAACGACCCCATCCTCCCATCTGGATACCCACCAACACCCCGGCCAAGGGCTACGAGTACGGGATGCAGGGCTTCGGCATCGGCGGCTTCGCGGTGGTGGGAATGGACCTTTACGAGGCGGTGTTCCGCGAGTACCAGCGAGGCTGCGACGACGCCGGCCTGCCCCAGGATCGCCGCCCGCTCATCTACCTGGCCTCCACCCTCGTGGCCGAGACCGACGCCGAGGCCACCGAGTTGATGTACGACCACTTCCTGCGCCAGTTGGCCCTGTTCGAGGAGGAGCGGCGGCGCTCGCGCCGGGTGGGGGACTCCGCCATCAAGGCGGCCACCACCGCCTCACTCGGTCGCATGGCCGCCATCCGGGCCGACAAGGATGCCTCGGCGGAGGGCCTTAGGTTCGTCCACGGCAGCCCCGACACGGTCG
>JAJDZO010000192.1 GCA_022824605.1 Acidimicrobiia bacterium | reverse complement strand
TCGCTGCGACCTGAGGGCCGCCCAAACCACGGCATGGCTGCCCACGGCCTCGCCCCTATGGAGCGCGCTCGCTCGCCTATTCGCTCGGCCTCTAGTCCTCGGTGTCGAGACCCGGGTAGGGCGGGTTGGTCGCGCACAACGCCTCGGCGTCGGCCCGAACGGCCGCCACCGCGGCCTCGTCGGTTCGGTTGCTCAACGCCCGGGCGATGAGGTCGGCGATGATCGCCATGTCGTCGGTGTCCATGCCCTGGGTGGTGACCGCGGGCGTGCCGATGCGCACACCGGAGGTCACGAACGGCGAGCGGGGATCGTCGGGCACGGTGTTCTTGTTGAGGCTGATACCGGCAGCGTCGAGAGTGGCCTGAGCCTCCTTGCCGGTCAGGTCGGCGTCGAAGGTGCGCAGGTCCACCAGCATCAGATGATTGTCGGTGCCGCCGGAGACAAGCCGGAATCCGTGGCCGGCCAACGCCGAGGCCAGCGCCTGAGAGTTCTCCACGATCCGGGCCGCATAGTCGGCGAAGTCCGCGGTGGCCGCCTCGGCGAAGGCCACCGCCTTGGCCGCCACCGCGTGGTCGAGCGGCCCGCCCTGGATGCCGGGGAACATGGCCTTGTCCACCGCCTGGGCGTGTTCGGAGCGGCACACGATGGCACCGCCGCGGGGCCCGCGCAGCGTCTTGTGGGTGGTGAACGTCACCACATCGGCGAACTCGGTCGGGTTGGGGTGCACGCCGCCCGCGATCAGCCCGGCGATGTGGGCCGCGTCGAACATCAGCAGCGCACCCGACTCATCCGCGATCTCCCGCAACGGCTCGGGCTGGATCAGACGAGGGTAGGCGGTGGCGCCGGCGACGATCAGCTTGGGACTCTCCGCCAGAGCCAGATCCCGCAGCTGGTCCATGTCGATGCGTTCGTCGCTGGGGGTGACGCCGTAGGACACGAACCGGTACTGCAAGCCCGAGAAGTTCACCGGCGAGCCGTGGGTGAGATGCCCGCCGTGGTCGAGGCTCATGCCCAGCACGGTGTCGCCCGCCTGCAACAGCGCCTGGTAGGCGCCCATGTTGGCGACTGCCCCGGCGTGAGGCTGCACGTTGGCGTGGTCGGCCCCGAACAGCGAACACGCCCGATCTCGGGCCAGGTCCTCCACCTCGTCCACCACCATGTTGCCGCCGTAGTAGCGCCGCCCGGGATAGCCCTCGCTGTACTTGTTGGTGAACACCGAGCCTGTGGCCGCCATCACCGCCGGGCTGGCGAAGTTCTCCGAGGCGATGAGCTGGATGGTGGTGTTCTGGCGATGAACCTCTTGACGTATCAGGTCGAAGACAGCCTCGTCAGCGGTGGGCCAGGGCATGGGTTCCTCGATTCTTCTCGGTCGGGCGCAGCGGCCCAATGCCTGGCCGCACGGTAGCGAGGCGCCACGCGCGAGCGGCGCCACATCGGCGGTGAAGATCAGTCAGAGTCGCCGATGGCGTCGAGTTTCGTTACCCGCGCCTGGTGCCGACCGCCCTCGAAGGCTGCCCCCAGCCAAGCGTCCACCGCCTCGCGGGCCACGTCGGCGCCGGTGAGCCGTTCCCCGACGCACAACACGTTGGCGTCGTTGTGGGCGCGGGCCAGACGGGCCGAGGTCACGTCGTAGGCGACCGCAGCCCGAATGCCCGCCACCTTGTTGGCCGCCATGGCGATGCCGTTGCCGCTGCCGCACACGCACACCCCCAGATCGGCGTGACCGTCGGCCACGGTCCGGCCGACCGCCTCACCGAAATCCGGATAGTCCACCCGGTCGGCCGAATAGGTGCCGCAATCGGTCACATCATGGCCTCCGGCACGCAGATGGTCGGCCAGAGCCTGCTTCAGGCCGTACCCCGCATGGTCCGCCCCCACCGCGATCCTCACACCCGCCATCCTAGGAGGCTGCTGAGCGATGCCGAGTCGGACATGTGGTGCACCCCACGGGGTCGATATGCGCTGCTTCTATGCGCTCAGGCGACCTTGCTCTCGTCATCCGTCTCGTGCTCGTGTGGTGGAGGCGTCCAGATCCTCAGGTGGCCCTCGATCCGGGCCAGCCGCTCACGTGCCTCTACGAGGCTTCGAACCACTTCTTGGTGCCGCCGCTCGGAGAGCTGCCTGTGCTCGGCCAACTCTGCGATCAACTTGTCGTCCACACGCTCGATCAGCTCACGGTTCTCCCTACTGGACTGCTCGATCAGTTCGCGGTTCTCCCTGCGGGACTGCTCGATCAAGCTTCGGTTGTCCGAGATCATCTCTCGAGTCTTGATGCTCTCTTTGTGCTGATACCGCATCGACACGACGACGAACGCCATCATGGGCCCCAGGACTGCGGCGATGATCGGACCCAGGTCCAGAAGCGTGACGGCCTCCATGACGGGACCCTAACCCACGCCCGAGACTCACGCAACACTAAATATCATGAAATGCTTCTGTGATCTGTCGTGCTGGCACGGGACCCTTACGCAACACCACGGGAGCATTCCCGGTGGCGTCAACGACCGTGGAGGACGATCCAGGGCGAGGGCCGGCGTCGATCACCAGACTGAGAGTGGGGAATAGTTCGGCCACGCCGGACGCGGTGGATGGGGTGGGGCCTCCGTGGAGGTTGGCGCTGGTCACGGCCAGCGGTGCCGGCCCGGCTAGAGCGCGAATGACGTCGTCGTCGGGTTGACGCACGCCGATGGTGGTGTTCGTGCCCAGGTGTGGAGGCGCCTCGGGGGTACGGGCGGCAACGATGGTGAGCGACCCCGGCCAGAAGCGCTCAGCCAGCCTCCGGGCTGCCGGGGTGAGCTTCACCAGCGTCTCCGCCGCGGCCAGGTCGGTGACCAGCACGGCGATGCTGCGATCCACGGGGCGCTGCTTCAACGTGAACAGCCGCTGAATCGCGGCGGCGTCGGCCGCGCCGGCCGCCAGACCGTAGACGGTGTCGGTGGGTACTCCGACCGGCTCGCCCGCCCTCAGAGCAGCCAGAGCCCCGGCGATCGCCTCGGACCGCTGCTCCGGCGTACCGACCCCAATCACGCGACCGACACTCACAGCCGGCACCCCACGGCGCTCACAGCCGACATCGGTTGGAGTTCATGGCCAACGACCGATCACGACTCGCTTCAGGCCGGCTAGGTCACGCTCGATGCGGACGTCGGCGAAGCCTGCTGCCGTTGCGAAGTCGGCCGACGCGTCGGCTCGATGTGAGGCCACCTCCAACACCAGCGCGCCGCCCGAGCGCAACCACTGCGACGCTTCGCCCACCACCGTCTCGACCGCTTCGTGGCCGACCGGTCCGGACCACAGCGCGACGGACGGCTCCCAGTCGGCCACCACCGGCGGCAGCTCTTCGCCTGTACCGATGTACGGCGGGTTGGACACGATCAAATCCACCGATCCCCGCAGCGCGCCGGGCAGGGCCTCGAACCAGTCGCCCTCGTGAAGGCTCACCCGAGCCGCGGCCCGCCCCAGTCCGGCCAGGTTCGCCCGGGCCACAGCCAGAGCATCGCCCGACACGTCGGTGGCGAACACCCTGGACCTCGGGCACTCGACTGCCAACGACAACGCGATCGCGCCCGATCCAGTGCCTAGGTCGACAACCGTCACCTCACGGCCGTCGGCCAGCCCGGCCGCTAACTGGCGTGCCTCGTCCACGGCCCAGCCGGCCACGACCTCGGTCTCGGGCCTAGGGATCAGCACGCGGCGATCCACCATCAGGTCCAGAGTCCGGAAGCTCCAGGAGCCCACCACGTACTGCAACGGCTCGCCCATGCTGCGACGATCCAGCATGGAGTGGAACCGGGCGGCGGGCAGGGCGGCTGCGGCCTCGCTGAGGACGGTCTCGAACTCGGCGGGTGAGGCGCCCGAGGCAGCCTCGACGATGCGGCGAGCGTCCACCTCCGGCGTGTCCACCGTACCGCTGCGCTCCAAGCGCCTCCGCGCCTCGGTCAACAGATCCCGCCATGAAACGGTCACGGTGTCGCCGGATTCCCCGACCCGGCCATCCGGGCCGGCGGCGACTTGGGCTCGGATCCGCGAGACAACTGTGTCGCCGGATTCCCCGACCAGGCCATCGGGGTCGGCGGCGGCTCGGGCCTCGGGAATGGCCGTTGGGCTTGTCGAGCACATGCGGCGCTTCTTCAGGTGTCGTCGCCGGCGGCCAGCAGGGCGCGCTGCTCCTCCTGCACCAGCGCCTCGCTCAGATGGTCCAGTTCCCCGGCAAGCACCCGGTCGAGCTTGTACAACGTCAGGCCGATCCGGTGATCGGTGACCCGATTCTCCTTCATGTTGTAGGTGCGGATCTTCTCGGAACGGTCGCCGCCGCCCACCTGGCCTCGCCGCAGCGCCGACTGCTCGGCCGCGGCCCGCTCCTGCTCGGCCTGCAGCAGCCTCGACCGCAGCACCCGCAACGCCTTCTGCTTGTTCTGGAGTTGGCTCTTCTCGTCCTGCATCGACACCACGATGCCGGTAGGGACATGGGTCACCCGCACCGCCGAGTCGGTGGTGTTGACCGACTGGCCGCCGGGGCCCGACGAGCGGTAGACGTCGATCTGCAGGTCGGAGTCGTCGATCTTGACGTCCACCTCCTCGGCTTCGGGCAGCACCGACACTGTGGCCGACGATGTGTGGACACGGCCCTGCGACTCGGTGACCGGTACTCGCTGAACTCGATGAGTGCCGGCTTCGTGCTTCATGCGGGTCCATACCTGATTGCCAGAGAACAGACCGCTGACCTCTGTGTAGCCGCCGAGATCCGATGGCGACGCCGACAGCGGCTCCAGCTTCCACCGCTGCCGACGGGCGAAGGCCTGATACATCATGAACAGATCCCGAGCGAAGAGGTTGGCCTCTTCGCCACCGGCCGCCCCCCGGATCTCGACTATCACGTTGCGACCCGCATTCGGGTCGGCCGGCAGCAGCAGCACCCTCAGCTCATCGGTGGCCACCGCCACGGCCTCGTCGAGTTCGTCAATCAGCTCGCGCAGTTCGGCCCGTTCGGTTCCGCCGGCGTCGGCGTGCATCTGTTGGGCTTCGTCGCGGTCCTCGACAGCAGCCCTCAGGCGCCGTCCCACCGTCACGATCTCGTCGAGTTGCTTGTGGCGGCGTCCGAGTTCGGCCAACCGGCGCGGGTCGGACTGCACCGCGGGATCCCCGAGGTGGATCTCGACGTCTCGCAGCTCGTCCTCAAGCCCGGCGATGCGCTCCAGCATGGTTCCGAGGCTACTGCCCGGCTCCAACCGCCCAAGGGCGCCTCAGCCGCCTCGGCGAGATCGCGGCGGCGACCGCACTTCATCGGTCCCACCAGCCAACTTCTGTCAGATTCCCACCTGTGGGGTGGAATATTGCAGGTTGTTCCGCGCCGCCGTGCCGGGGACCTAGAGGCCGGCGAGGAAATCGGCGACCGAGATCACGGTCTCTGCGTCGGTCCGCGGTTTGGGGTCGTGACCCTGGCCTGCGAGCCAATGCACGGTCACTCGTCCGGCGATGGTGCCGAGGTGGGCCGCGAACTCCTCGGGCGTGCCGAAGGGGTCGCGGTCGCCGCTGACGAACAGCGTGGGCACTTCGATGCCGCCAAAGTGGTCGACCCTCAGCTTGTCGGGCTTGCGCGGCGGGTGCAGCGGGTAGCTCAACAGCACCAGCCCGGCCGCAGTCAGGCCCTCAGCCACCGCCATCGAGCACATCCGGCCACCCATCGAGCGCCCGCCGAGCACGAGCTGAGCCGTGGTGGCCCCGAGGTCGGAGGCGAAGGTCTCAGCCTCGGACCGGACCTCGGCGATCAGCTTCGGGGCCCGGTCAGGGAATCGACGCCCCTGTTGTCGGTAAACGAACTCGATGCGCCGCACCGGCAGCCCGAGCCCGTCCTCCAAGGCGACCAGCGTGTGCTGGTCGGCGCCCCCACCAGCGCCATGGGTCAACAGCAGCCCAGCCGGAGCGGTCAGCTCGCAGTCGAGGCCCGGCTCCATGAGGCGGTCGGGTCAGATGGCCTTGATGGCCGCCATCACGGCCTGCCAGCGGTCGGGGTCGCCTTGTGGCGGGGTATAGAACGAGATCCGGCTGATGACGTCGCCGTAGCGGCGGGCAAGTTCGGGGGCGATCTCCTCGGGCGCGGCGACCACCGCGAACCTATGGAGGATCTCGTCGTCGATGAGGGTGCCCATCTCGGCCCACTGGCCCCGCTTGGACAGGGTGTTGAGTTCAGTCTGGAGATCGCCCCAGCCCTCGATCTCCAGCACCGGCCGGTAGGCGGGTGTTGAGCCGTAGAAGGCGATCTGCTGGCGGGTAGCGGCCGCGGAGCGCTCGATCTCCTCGTCGGTCTCGCCGGTCACCACGAACGACGGACCGGCGATCTCGTAGCCGTCCATTCCGGCGCCGGCGCAGGCCCGACCCCGTTGCAGAGCGGGCAGCGTGACCTCTCGCAGGTACTTCTCGGTGGTGAACGGGTGGCACAAGAACCCGTCGCACACCTCGCCGGCCACCTCGGTCATCCGCGGTCCCACCCCGGCCAGGAAGATCGGCGGCAATCCGAAGTCGTCGAGATCGCCGGCGCGGGGGGTGAACATGGGCGTCATCAGGGTGTGCCGGTAGAACTCACCTCGGAACCGCAGCGGCGTGCCGTTGAGCCACGTGGCCCAGATGGCTCTCACGGCCTGGATCATCTCGCGCATGCGGGCCGCCGGGCGGCTCCACTCCATCGAGAAGCGCTTGGTGATGTGGGGCTTGATCTGGCTTCCCAGCCCGAGCACGAAACGGCCCTGCGACAGGGTCTGCAAGTCCCAGCCGATATTGGCCAGCAGCATCGGGTTGCGGGCGAAGGCCACCGCGATGGCGGTGCCGAGTTCGATGTCGCGGGATTGTGTCGCGGCGACGGCCAGCGGCAGGAACGGGTCGTGGGGCCCCTCGACGGTCCACGCGCCCGAGTACCCGGCCGCCTCCAAGTCGGCGGCGGTGCGACCGGCATCGCCGATCGGACCAGTGAGCAGAGAGTCGATCTTCATGGCGAGCGACAGTACTGCCACACACCGACAGCCACGACCGGCCCGACGGCACCACGGTTCTGCCCATCACCGCAATCGGCCCGAAGCGAGCGCCGGGCACCGGCCCGTACATCATGACTGTCACACCCCGTGTCTACGGTTGTGCCATGTCATCGGACCGTCCCACAACCTTCACAGTGAAGCTTGGGAGCATGAGCGGCTGTGTGGTGTTTGCGAACGACGCCAACGTGCCGGTCACCAGCGTCACCGAGGCCCGGGCCACGATCCTCGCCTACGCCGTCGGCGAACTCGGACCGCATCAACTCGACCCCGACAATCGAGAGCACCTGCGCCTCCGGTCCCAGGGCGGCGCTCCGACCTGGGATGATCTCACCGCATGTGAGGTTGGACGTAGCTACGACCCCGCCGAACCCGATGCGGCCATGACCTGCTCCTACCTGCTCTACCTGCAGGGCGGCCTCGGCGGCGTAGGCGGCATGATCTGGACCTTCGGAGTCCAGATCTGGGCGACCGCACCCCCCAAAGTCTGGGATCACCCCGCCGATATCGCCGTCGGCGTGGACGACGACGACAACCGCTGCATCGCTCCAGCATCGTCGGCCGCACCATCCACCTAGAGGCCGAACGAATAGGCGAGCGAGCGCCCTCCATACGGTCGAGGCCGTGGGCAGCCATGCCGAGGTTTGGGCGGCCCGTGAGCGCAGCGAACAAGAGCGGGAAGCACCCCGCCCCGACGCGACCAACCTGCACCTATCGGTGCGCCCACCTAGTCGTTGTCGATGATGGTCATCGCTCCTCGGGCGTCGGCGATGGTGGCGCCTTGGGGTTGTGACAGCAGCACTACGAACACCTCGTCGGATTCACCTCGGGAGTCGTCGTTGAGGAACACCTCGGCGGTCTGGGTGGTCTCGCCGGGCTTGAACACGATCCATCCGCTCATGTACCAGAACTCCGTAGCGCCGAGGGCCGGATACGGCGGATAGTCCGCGTCGAAATCGAAGTCTGACTCCCAGCGGACCCTCACTTCGTGACTAACGGCCTTCGACAACGACACAGTGAACCGCACCTCCCCACCCTCTTGGCCCGACGCGTCCGCGATGGAGACCGTCACGTCCACCGGTGGTGGAGGCTCATCGTCGTCGCGCACCGCGACGGTGGCGGTGCCAGCGGTGGAGGACACGGTGTAACCCGAGGAGTCCTTCACCGTCACGGTGACCGAACCGTTCGCCTCGTCAGCATTGTCACCGACTGTGCCCACCTTCAGCGACACGCTGCCTGAGGTCGGGACCGTCACCGTGCGCGATCCGGTGGCGACACCGAAGTCGCCGCTCTGGCCGACGCTGACAACGACCGACAGCGCCGCCTGAGGCGCCGGGTTCGCGCTGACCGTGAACGACGCCGCGGAGCCCTCAGTCACCTGATTCCCCGCCGTGACGCTCACCACCGGAGTCGGAGGCGGCGGCGGCGGAGGGGGCGGAGGAGGAGGCGGCGGAGGGGGCGGAGGAGGAGGCGGCGGAGGGGGCGGAGGAGGAGGCGGCGGAGGGGGCGGAGGCGGCGGCGGCGGAGGGGGCGGAGGAGGAGGCGGCGGAGGGGGCGGAGGAGGATCATCGTCGTCGTGCACTGCGACGGTGGCAGTGTCAGCAGTGGAGGACACGGTGTAACCCGAGGCATCGTTCACCGTCACGGTGACCGAACCGTTCGCCTCGTCGGTGCTGTCACCGACGGTTCCCACCGTGAGCGTCGCGCTCCCCGATGACGGCACCGTCACCTGACGCGAACCCGACACCACACCGAAATCACCCGACGACGACACCGACATATCGACCGTCAACGAAGCCGACGGCGCCGGCGACGCCGACACCGTGAACACCGCATCACCACCCTCAGTCACACCAGCACCCGCCGCGACGCTCACCTCCGGCACGTTGTCGCAAGCAGCCAACGCCTCAAGGGTTCGCGTGACCCGATCCCAGCGAGCACCCCAGGTGGTCTCGTTGGCGCGGGACTCCGAAACGGTCATCGCGGTCTCGCCGGTGTCCTCACCCATGGCGGCAAGCACACGGTTCCAGCGCAACACCCGCGGCGAGTCGTCAGGAAAAGCGTCGCGCCAACCAGTCACCTCCGCGACCGTCACCGCATCCGACGGCAACTGCAGCACACAAGGCGTGGGATCGTCGTCCTCAACCGCCACCACTGCAGACCCATCCGTCGACGACACCGTGTAGCCCGACCCCGAGTTCGCCGTCACCGACACCGAACCATCTAGTTCATCGGTGCTGTCATCGACCGTCGACACCGACAGCGACACACTGCCCGAGACAGGGACCGTCACTGTACGCGAACCCGACGTCACGCCGAAGTCGCCGCTCTGCGCCACGCTCACCGCCACATCCAACGAAGCCGACGGCGCCGGACTCGCCGTAACGGTGAAGACCGCATCGTCGCCCTCCGTCACGCCAGCACCCGCCGCGATGCTCACCTCAGGCTCGACCGACGGCGGCGGCTGCGCGGCCTCGATGCACTCCAGCGCCTCCCTGAACGGCTTCCAACCCCACCACCGCTTCTCCGCCTCGGCAGCCTCTGCAGCAGTGAACGGCAACAACTGGTGGTCGTCGATGTCGCCCAGCGCGACCAGCACCCGGCGCCAGTTCTTGCCATACCCCGGAGCACGGTGCTTGTTCGCTTCGTAGTAGCGGCGCCCCCGCTCCAGCGTCTTGTCAGGAACGCACTCCGGCGGAATCACCCGCAGCACATTCTCGAGTGGCGGGCGGAAGACCCAGGGGCGGGCTTGTTTGATGGCGAGTTTGTCGGCAGCAGTGATCTTGAACTCGATCTCCATGGCGAACTCGTCGCCGGCGGCGGGGTTGTAGAGCGGCTTGAAGTGGTCGTGGATGGCCTTGAGGCTGTTGCGCAGCTGCACCATCTGCGCCGAAGTCATGAACAACTTGTCGTCGGGGGCGAGGTTCGACCGGGCCAGCACCACCGGCGTGCCCGCCGCGTTCAACAGCAGCTGCTCGGGCAGCGAGTTCACCTCCGGGTTGGTTACCAGATCCTCACCAAGCTGAGTGTTCACATAGTAGTGATCGGTAAGACCGGTGACCGGGTCGAAGCTCACCGCCACGCCGTTGGCCAGTTCGTCTGAGTAGTTCGGATGCACCAACACACCCATAGCCGTCTTGAGATGGTCCACGCGGTGGTACTCGCGTTCGAGGAACGCCCCGAAATTCCACAAGCTGGCCCACACCCCCTTGATCGACTTGTCGATGCCATCGTCGCGGGTCTCGTCAGGATCCTGGGTCTTCGAGTCATACAGGCCCGCGCCACTGAAGTCGGGCAGGTCCTCGTTGTTGGTGCTCGACCGGTACCGCAACGACGTCCCGTCGGGATACGAAGCGTGCATCGTCTCCAACGCCGTGATTATCCACGCCGGAGTGGTGGCCTTCTTGATCTTCTTGCGCAACTTCTTGAGCTGATCCTCCTGCTCCTCGAAATCAGACTGGAAGTCCGCGTCGGCCAGCATGGTGTTCACAGCCGCATAGAGATTGTTGGCCTTCATGAACTCGTCATAGAAATAGAACGGCACCGCGAAACCGGCGGGCACCACCCCAGCAGCGAGCGTGGACAGCTTGCTCAACTCCGCCATGTTCGCCGCCTTCACCCCG
>JAJDZO010000269.1 GCA_022824605.1 Acidimicrobiia bacterium | reverse complement strand
CCGTTGACGGTCACGGTCACAGCTGTCATGCGCTTCTCCTGGGGTTGACCGGTGGGGCGCCCATCCTGCCGCGGATTCGGGCCGCTGTCGAATGAAATGTCGGCGTTGCGGGGAACCTCAAGCAGTCAGCCACCCCAGAGGTGGTTCACCCGTTGAAGTTCGGGGCGTGACGCCCTGCCAGCGCGGCGCGGGCCGCCTCCAGGTCGTCGGGGTTGGTCACCCCGATCCACGGCTCGGTGGTGGACACGACCTTGACCGACAGCGCCGCGGTGGCCATCCGGTCGGCCACGACCGCAGGCAGCAGGCACTCGGCGTCGGCGTCGGTGCCATGGGCGGCGAGGAAGCGCTCGAATGCGGCGCCGATCCAGTCGAGGGCCGCCCGAGGGAAGCCCCACAGGTTCATGGACACGATGGTGTCATCGCTGAGTTCTGTGGCGGGTTCGGCTGCGGTGATCGTTCCGTCGGGCTGCCGGGTCACCCCGTGGTGCTCGACGATGCTGTCGAGGCGGTCACCCGTCAGCCGGCACACGCCCCGGCTGACCGGGCCCGTCGCCGACAGGGTGTCGCTGAGCCGGTAGCCGCACAGGCAGGCCTCGTCGGCGCCGAGACCGGCCGCGGCGGCCGCGAGCGCAGCCATCGCGACGGGGCCGTAGTAGTCGTCGGCGTTGCACACCACGAAGGGGCCTTCGATCTCGGGGGCGGCGGCAAGCACCGCGTGGGCGGTGCCCCACGGCTTGGCTCGGCGATTGAGGGTGGATGCGGGGTGTTCGTCCTGGCGGACGAAGGCGAACTCGATGCCGGCGCGCTGCAGACCGCGGTGGCGGGCGTCCACATGGGCGCGCACCGCCGGCTCGATCTCCGAGCGCACCACGAGCACCACCTTGGAGGTGCCCGCCGCGACCGCCGCCGAGATGGCGTAGTCGAGGAACGTCTCGCCGTCGGGCCCGACCGCCACGAGTTGCTTGTCGCCGCCGAAGCGCCGGCCGATACCGGCCGCCATCACCACCAGCGAGAGCACGCCGCTCACCGCTGCCGTGCGCCGATCACGGGACTGATCGCAGCGGTCGGGGCACGGCTCGTGCCGCCATTGGGCCTGCTGGCGGCGCCATCAGCGGGCCAGCAGGTGGCGCACGTGGTGGGTCTCGTTGACCGAGCGCACCGAGCGGGCGCCGGTGCTTGACGCCACGATCCGGCTGATGCCGCAGTAGTCGACCAGCAGCGACAGCGGGTCGTCGATGCCGAGCAGGACCTGCAGGTACACACCGGTCACCATGCCGTGGCAGAACACGGCCACCGTGCGTCCCCGGTTGGTGCGGATCACATGCTCGAACCCTCGCTCGACCCGGGCTCTGAACTTGTCGTACCCGTCCGAGAAGAGGGTCTCGTTGATGTCGGTGTCGGGATCGAAGTAGTGGGCGGTGGCGGGGTCGTCGCGGCTGAACTCCTCTGAGGGCACGTAGACCCGGGACCGGTGGTCGGACTCGCGCAGGTCGTCGAGGACCTCGACGGTGAGGCCGAGTCGCCCGGCCAAGGGTTCGGCCGTGCGCAGGGCCCGCTTCATCGACGACGCCACGACGTGGTCGATCCCCTCGGTGGCGAGGCAGTCGGCTGTGGCGGAGGCCTGGAGGCGGCCGATGTCGGCTAGATCGGGATCAGCGACGCCGCCTTCGGGTGCCTCGTCACGCACAGGACGGGCATGGCGTATGACGAGCAACTCCATGTGGAGCCGGAGGCTACCGGCGCGACCATGGGTGTCTACGTTTCGAGGCTCAGTCCCAGGCCCGAGGCTGCGGGCACCGCCATGGTCCCGTCCACCACGGGCGGCGCGTCGGCCACATCGGCGGCCAGGAGCCCGGCAGTGGCCAGGCCGTGAGCCCGACGTTGGGAGGCGGCGGTGTCTGCGCCGTATAGGGCGGCGGCGACGTGCAGCGCATGGGCGAGGCCCACGGCGGAGTCCAGGAAAGAAGTGACCGTCACCGCTGCGCCCGCCCGGTGAGCTCGCGCCGCGATGGACAGGGCCGTATCGGGTCCGCCGAGAGCCTGGGGCTTCACGATCAGGGTGCGGACGCCTGCATCGAGGGCTCTCACCGCGTCGGCCTCGCTGCGGATCGACTCGTCCACGGCGACCGGCACGGGGCTGCGCCGGCCGATGGCCGCTATCGCTTCCACGCCGGCTACCGGCTCCTCGCAGTAGGCGATCCGGCAGTCGTGAACTTGGCTCAGCACGTCCAGGGCGGTTGCTTCGCTCCAGGCGCCGTTGGCGTCGAGACGCAGTTCTGCCTCCGACCCCAGCCCATCCCGGGCGGCCCGAACCCGAGCCACGTCCACCTCGGGGTCGACCGCAGCGACCTTGAGCTTTATCGCCTTGAAGCCGGACGCGACTGCATCGTGAGCGGCGCGCTCAACCTTGGACGGCTCAAGTGCGGCGATGAGGGCGTTGACGGCCACCTCGGATGCAACAGGACGGCCGTTGTCGGCTAGCAGATGCCGGGCCAAGGACTGTCCGTCGCGGCGGGCCCGCAGATCGGCCCAGGCGCCCGCCAGACCGGCTCTGGCGTGCGGAGTGTGATGCATCTCGATCAAGAGGTTGCCCAGCACGGCCTCACCGCCGCGCGCGAGGTCGTCGGCAGCGCGCCGCAGAGCGGTTTCGGTGTCGAGCAGGCTGGTTTGCGACCAGCCCGGCAGCGGGCTGGCCTCGCCCCAACCGGTGATGCCGTCGGCGCTCAGCGCGACCAGGAACCCGGCCCGGAACCGGATGGTGACCCCGCCGGTTGCCAGCGGCGCTCGCAACGCCAGCCGGAAGGGATGAAGCTCCACGCTCAACCCGGCCACACGCTGTCCCTGTCTGCCACCAACTCCCGGAGACCAGCGCATCGGAGCACCCCCACGCTCAACCCGGCCACACGTTGTCCCTGTCTGCGGAGTCGCCTTGCTGGGTGCGGGTGATGAACTCGGCGATCACGGCGGCGGTGGCGTCGGGTTGCTCAAGGTGGGCGGCGTGCCCTGCATCGTCGATGCGGGCGAGGACAGCTCTCGGCAGCCCGGCTGCCAGTTGCTCGGAGATCGCGCAGAACTTCAAGTCGCGGGCCCCGGCAACCAGCAGCGTCGGTGGGTGGCAGCCGGCCAGCCGGTCGTGCAGCGGCTCCATCGCTCCGGTCCCCCCGGCCAGCAGGCTGCGGGCCAGGCCCGCCGGGTTCGATGCCAACCGCTGGGCGCGGGTGGCCCGCAGGTAGGCCTCCCCCAGCGCGGCCTGTCCCGCGAACAGCGGGTCATTCATCCACTCGTCGACGAAGGCCTCGAAGTCCGCGGTGATGTGCTCGGCCCGAGCCGAGTCGGCCCCGACCCGCCGTTGCCGCTCGTCGGGATCAGTGATTCCGCCGGAGGCTCCGATGAGGCTCAGCGACCGCAGCCGGTGAGACGCAGTGCAACCCAGCGTCAGAGCGACCCGGCCCCCCATCGAGTAGCCGACGAGGTGGATGGTCTCGCAGCCGAGCGCGTCGGCGAGGGCTGCGACCTGGTCGGCCATGGCCTCGACCCGATACAGGTCGAGGTCCTCGGGCACCTCCGATCCGCCGTGACCGACCAGGTCGGGGCAGATGATCCGGGCCGCGAGCCTGGCCGCGAGGCGCTGCGCGAGGGGATCCATGGCCTGCGCCGACCCGGTGAACCCGTGCAGCACGACGACCGGCACGCCGGTGACGGGACCGTGCTCGCTGACTGCCAGCTCGACACCGGCCGCCCTGACGCGCCTTCGGCGGGCAGAATCCCGGTCGATCGCCGCGACAGCGTGCACAGACCGGTCAGACACGACCGCCCGGCCGGCCTGTCCGAACTCCCGGCGCGGAAACCCGGTCAAGGCCAGCAAGGCGCGGTCCGACCGGTCAGCCATGGCCCCATCCGGCGGCAAACACCTGGCGGGCGGCCCGCCGAGCGGCCGCAGTCACGGCCCGGCGCTGAGCCACATCGTCGTCGCGGTCGACGTTGACGATCATCAGGTCCACGCCCGGTTCACGGGTCGAGACGGCTGCCCCCACCGCGTCGACCAACTCAGTGACTGTGCGGGCGCCGCAGGCACGGATCCCGGCGAACCCGTCGAGACCGCGCAGGTCGGTGCCGTGAGGGGTGCAAAACAAGCGCTCGAAGTCAGGGGCCGCAATGGCGGAGGCCACCGGCAGCAGCGAGAAGATCTCGCCGCCGTCGTTGTCCACGCAGACCACCATCAGATGCAGGCCCAGGCGGGCCGCCGCGGTGAGGCCGCTCAGGTCGTGGAGCAGGGCCAGATCACCGGTGTAGAGGGCCACCGTGCGGGAGGGATCGGCTGCGGCGACACCCAGCGCAGTAGACACGGTGCCGTCGATACCGGCCGCACCCCGGTTGGCCCAGCAGGCGACCGAACCGGTGTCGAATACGACAGCGTCGAGATCCCGAACCGGAAGCGAGTTGGCCGCAATCAACGCCGAATCGTTGGGTAGCGCGCCTGCTAGGGCTCGTGCCGTTCGGGCCGACAGCAGTGGGATGTCGGTGACTGCCTTGTCGGCGACTTCGCTGTCGGCGACTGCACTGTCAATAGCCTCTCGGGCGGCGCGATCAAGCGTGGACCAGGTGTCGAGCCAGCCGCCGCGGCGGTCACGGCCCCGCTGAGCGGCACCGTTGGTGATCGTGCCAAGGGCTTCGACGGAGGCCGGTACATGGCCGGTGAGCCGGAACACGGCTTGCACCCAGCGGTCCTCGGGGTCGATGAGCACCACATGTCGGGGACGGGTGCGTTCCAGCCAGAGCCTGACCGGCTTGGTGGTCACCGTGCGCCCGACCAGGACGGCCGCATCCGGTCGCAAGACCTCGCCGAGAGCCTCGTCGCCGAGCAGGTGATCGGCGGTCGCAACCACGCAACCGGAACGCTCGTCGGCCTCTCGGCTCCAGCGGCCGCGGACATGGGCCACGGGTTCGCCCACCAGGGGCCAGCCGGCCCAAGCCGCGAAGCGGCTCGCCTCGGCCGCCCAGTTCAGTTCAGCGTTGAGTCCTCCGCCCGGCCACGGTCCGGCCACCACCACGCCCCGCTCGCATTCGGCCACGATCCCGGCCAACGCGGCCAACTCCGCCGACGGATCAGGGCCACCACGCTGGAAGACACCAACAGCGGCGGTTCCGGCCCCGGATCGCACCGGCACCCCGGCGGTCTCCCCCGAGGAATGCACGGACAACGGGGCAACCTCGGCCGACGGTGGCACCCGCAACGAGGCGGCCTCGGCCTCGGACACCGCCGAGGTCTCATCGGCGGACTGGGGCTCCAGCGGTTCGCGCAGAGGCCAGTTGAGATGCACCGGTCCGGGGTCGCGGCCCAACGACGACCGCACGGCCTCCTCGGCCCATCCCGTGGCCGCGCCGACCTCAGCCTCGTCGGGTACGGGAAGGTCGATGCTCCAGCGGACCGCGGTCCCGTACAGTCCAACCTGTTCGATGGTCTGGGGCGAGCCCCAGCCCCGCAGCTCCGGGGGCCGGTCGGCGGTGCAGACGATCATGGGAATGCCCGCGTGGGAGGCCTCCACCACCGCGGGGAGGTAGTTGGCGGCGGCCGTGCCCGAGGTGCACACCAGCACCGGCGGACGGCCCGAGGCCCGGCCCAGACCGAGGGCGAAGAAACCGGCAGAGCGCTCGTCGAGTTGGATCCAGGTACGGATCCCGGTTTGGGCATCGAAGCACAGCGTCAGCGGAGTGGAACGCGACCCTGGGCTGATCACCGCGTCGGTGACGCCCAGTGCCACCAGCCGGGACGCGAACGCCGCCACGCGGTCGTAGACGGATCCGGTCACGATCAGCCTGCTGGAGTGAGGAGGCCGCAAGCAGCCGACGCGCCCGCGTCGATCACGCCAGAGCCTCGGGCACGACAGCAACGGCGGGCAGCACCGACGAGTGCTCGTCGATGGCGTCGAGCAGAGCCCGGAGCTTGTAGGCCGTCTCGGCGAGTTCCTCCGCCGGCACGGAGTCGGCCACCACCCCGGCTCCGGCGATGAGCCACGTTCTGTTCGGCCCGGTCAGCGCGCAACGCAGCGCGACACCCAACTCGCCGTTGCCGTCGAGGTCGCACCATCCCAGCGGGGCCGCATACCAGCCCCGGTCGAAACCTTCATGGCGGGCGATGAACTCGAGGGCCGCGCCGGTGGGGGTTCCGCCGACGGCCGCGGTGGGATGCAACACTCCGGCGGCCCTCAGCACATCCATGTCGCTGGCTCCGGTCCGTCGGCGCTGCACCTCAGCCGTGATGGGCGTGCGCAGGTGCTGGACCCGGCTGAGACGCATCACCCCCGGTTCAGCGGGCGCCGGGTCCACCAAACCGAGACCGGTGAGCGCCTCGGTGATGCCGTCCACGACGAAGCGGTGCTCGGAGCGGTTCTTGGCCGACGCCCGCAGTCCGGCTGCCAGGCGCTCATCGGCTTCGGCGGTGTCGCCACGGGGGGCGGTGCCCGCCAGCGCGGTGGTGTGCAGCCACGATCCCTCGAGCGTCACAAGCTCCTCGGGGGTAGCCCCAAGGAAGGTGGTCTCTCCCACCGAGAATGCGAAGGTCGCGCAGGCAGGGTTGCGGTGCCTGAGCCGGTCGAGCACGGCCACGACATCGAGGCTCTGATCGAGAGTGAGTCTTCGGGCCAGCACCACCTTGTCGAAGCTGCCCGCATCGATGGATGAGACTGCACGGGCGACGAGTGCTTCGTAATGGTGGTCGCGGTCACAGTCCACACCAGACGAATCACGGCTCGACGGGTTGGGCACCGCTGGGAGCGGTTCTGCCTCGAACGACGCCAACCGCCGGTCGAGTGCGGCTTCGGCCGCGGCCTCGTCGCCGTCGGGGCCGACCCGGGTGGCGGCCAACAGCCAAGTGCCGTCGGCGCGGTCGATGACGGTCAGCTCCGGCAGCACGATCCGGCAGTCGTCGAACCCCTGCCACGATGGCCCCGCGGGGGCTTCTGAGTGGCCGCGCGGGCCGGGCGATTGCGAGTCGCTGCCGGAGGCAGGTCTGGCGGAGGCGGGTCTGGCGGAGGCGGGTCCGGCGGAGGCGGGTCTGGGGGTGAACGAGAACCCGCCCACCAGCACCGGGGCCGGTCCCTCCGACGGCCCGGCTCGCCGTATCCGGGCTGCGAGCACGGCCCGCGCCGCCGACGCCGCCGAGAACCGGTCCTCGCCCGTCGGTTCGATGGTCTCAACTGCGCCGACAGCCGCCAGGCCAACCTGCTGATCGGGTCGCAGCCACACGCTGCGAAGGCGGTCGGCGCCGGCCGAGGCGTACACCGCCAGCGGGTCGGCGCGCCGTTCCAGGCGGCGAGACTTGACAACGATGGCGCCGGCCGAGCCGGCACCGCCGTCGCCGACCCGGGCCATGGCCCGAGCCCACAGTGTCCTCTCGAAATGGCCGACCACGAGCTTGGTGGCCACCGGGACGAGGCGGTTCACGCTGGCGACCAGAGCGTCGCGGTCGGGGCTGTCGCGCTTGACGTGCCGCTTCAGCAGGTCGATCGCGTCGTCGATCAGGTTCTCGACGTTGGTGACGTGGCGCATGGCCAACGCGGCCAACTCTTCAATGGCCACGCCTTCGCTGACCAGGGTTCGAGCCGCGGCCAACAGTTCGACGTCGTCCGCACCGAAGCGCTCGTCTCCGGAGCCGTTGTCCGCAGGCGTCAGCAGGCCGGCGTCGATCACCAGGTCGACAACGAAGGCGGGAACGTCGGCTCGCTCGGCCAGCCCCGCCCGGTCGAGCACGAGACCGGCGTGAGCGAGGTGAGCCGCGGCGGCACTGTCGGGCACGCCCACATGCTAGGAGTGCAGACCCACCACCGATCCCGCCGCGCCGGGGGCGGCCGCTAGAGTCGGTCCATGATCATTGCTGCGAGTACGACGGTCTACAACATCGTCGAGTTGCTTCACATTCTCACGGTCGTGTTTGCCCTGTCGCCGGTGTTCGTCCATCCGCTGCTGCGCAGGCAGATGCGGGCGGCGGACGGCAGCGGGCATCAGCATCTGGTCGTGGCCATGGCGGCCAACGCCCGCCGCCTGTACAGCCCCGCACTCATCCTGGCCGGACTGCTCGGGATCGCTCTGGTGGAGATGTCCGAGGATGCGATATCGATGACCGAGGGCTGGGTGATCGCCGCCATCGTCATCTGGATCGTGATGAACGGCGTGCTGCACGGCATGATCAGCCCCGCCCTCAGAGCGCAGGCTGCCGAGGGTGCGTCGCCGGGAACCGAGAAGCGCCTAGAGGTGGGGGCAGCACTGCTGTCAATCGGGTTCACAGTCCAGCTGATCCTGATGGTCTGGCAGCCGGGCGGCTGAGCCCCGCGCACCGACGCACTCCTGGAACTTCAATGGGTTGACCACCTCTGGGTGGCTAAGGCCGTGAAGTTACGGCCGCCTCACCACTCGGACTCGTCCTGGTCGCGAGCGAAGTCCTCCCATCGAGGCTCGGGCTCGGGCTCGGATGATTCGGGTCTGGCGACCTCGGGGGTGCCGCCTCCGGCGTTCACCAGAGCGGCCAGAACGGTGGCAACGGGCACCGCCGCGACCAGGCCCAACGAGCCGCACAACGTCCGAACGATCTCCACCGCGATCAACTCGGAGTTGGCCACCATGGCCAGCGACTGGTCCGACACTGCGAACAGCAGCACCAGCGGAAGTCCCGCGCCGGCGTAGGCGAGCAGCAGCGTGTTGACGGTGGCGGCGATGTGCTCGCGCCCGACCCTGATGCCCGACGCGATCAGTTCGCGCCTGGGGAGGTGGGGACTGCGATAGCGCAACTCGGTGACGGTGGCCACCTGAGTTACGGTCACGTCGTCGAGCGCGCCCAGCGCGCCGATCACGGCCCCGCCCAGCAGCAGCGCGGCCAGGTCGACGTCACCGGCGATCAGCGGCAGGGTCAGTCCCTCCTCGGTAGCCAGGCCGGTGAACTCAGACAGCCCGAAGAACAGCCACGACAGCCCGAGCGTGAGGCCGAGCGAGGCCAGGGTGGCGGCCAGAGCCACCGTGGTCTGCGCGCCGACGCCGTGGGTGACGTACAGGCTCACGAACGCGATCACCGCGGCGGCCACCACCGCCACCAGCACAGGATCGTTGCCGTCGAGCACCGAGGGAGCGACGAACGCCACCAGCACCACCAGGGTGGTGGCCATGCCTACCAGGGCCAAGATCCCGCGCAGGCGCCCGAGTGCCACCACGACGAGGGCGAACAACCCGGCGAGCCACACCAGCGGCGTGCGCCGGTCGCGGTCTACGAAGAAGTAGTAGTCGTTGGAGGTCTCGTAACCGACGATCACCTTGTCGCCCGGTGATATCTCTATGGACACTCGGTCGTAGGCGAGGTTGAACTCGGGCAGAGCAACCTGCAGGCCGGTGTCCGGGCCCTCGTCGACTCGAGTGGTGATGGTTCGGCAAGCCTGCGGGTCGTCGGGCGCCGAGTAACTGCATACCCGGTCGGTGACCTCTACGACGGTGGCGGCCAGGCGCTCATAGGTGAGACCGATCTCATCGGCCCGCTCCCGGGCGGCGTCACGGCCCTCGCCGGTCGGCCACAGCAGGAACAGTCCGACAACAGCCGCCACGCCCGCCAACCCCACAAAGACAAGCACCGGCAACAGCGCCCGTTCGGCCAAAGCCGGCCGATGCAGATGCGAGCCACCCCCCATGGGCACGATTATGACCGCGATCAGCATCGGCAGGTCGCAGTATTGGGTGACATCTTCAACAGTGTGAGTAAGACATCTGTTGAAATCGATTGTTGAAATCGATAGAGACACCGCCGCTCAGGCTGCCGACATCCTGGGCACAGGGACACTGAGGGCACGGTCAACGCTTCCTTGGAGGCCGTCATAACGGTGCCAGTGAGCGGCCCATCCGGGACGGCGAACGATGTCGAGCCCATCAGATGTCGAGGCCGTCATTGATGTCGAGGCCGTCATTGATGTCGAGGCAGTCATCGATGTCCATCCCGGCGGCCATGTCCGCATCGAGTCCGCCCAAGCCGTCTGTCTCGGCTGCCTCCACCAGCAGCTGAGACATCTCCTCGGCGAACAGCCTCCTGTCGCACTCAGGCAGGACATCCACCCAAGCCAACTCCCGCTCGGTGGTAGTAGACACAGACTTGCTCGAGTATGATAGAAAATAGATATCTATTGATTATTTGATGCTAGATTCTGATAGTCAGGGATGTTTGATGATATGCAGCGCTGATTCGAGAGGGTGGTCGCTTGGCGGTGGTGATACCCATGGCTGAGCTGGCAAATGTGTGTGATCCTGCCCTCGTCGAGGAGGCCGTCGGCGCGGGGCTCGTGTCCGTTCAGACCGACGGCCGCCTGAGGATCCTGAACTACACGGCCAAGGCGACCTACTCGCGTTCCTGGAACGAGGCGACGGTCGCCTGCCGCGGCCTCATCCTCGACGGCGCCGGCCGGGTCGTGGCCCGACCCTTCCCGAAGTTCTTCGGGCCGTCGGAACCGGACGCCCCCGCCGTTCCCTCGGGACGGCCGATGGAGGTCACCGCGAAGCTGGACGGGTCGCTCGGGATCGCCTACACCCACCCGGAGGGGGAGGTCCGCCTGGCTACTCGGGGATCGCTGATTTCCCGCCAGTCCGTCGAGGCCACCCGTATCTGGCACGAGAAGTACCGCCGCGTCGCCATTCCCGAGGGCGTCACTCCCCTGTTCGAGATCATCTACCCCGACAACCGGGTCGTGATCGACTACGGCGGCATGCGGGACCTCGTACTCATTGCCCTGATCGACATCGAGACCGGCGCCGACCTCGACGCCAGCAGTCTCGACTGGCCAGGGCCGCGGGCCGGCACAGCGAGCTTCGCCGACTTCGGAGCGCTGATGGACCACGTCGCCACGGCCGGCGAGGCTGGCAGCGAAGGCTACGTGGCCCGGTTCGCGGCCAGCGCGGCCGCGCCGCACATCCGCTTCAAGTTGAAGTTCCCCTCCTATGTGGCCGCCCACCGTGTGGCCTTCGGACTTACCACCGCTCGCGTCTGGGAAGCCGCGGCGGCGCGTGCCGCCGCCCGCATGGGTGTGCCGGCGAGGGCCGCCGCGGCGCGTCTGAGGCTCTCCCCTGAGACGGTCGCCGGCCTGCTCGGCCAGGGCGACGACCCCGTAGAAGGGCTGCGCGCCGCGCTGCCCGAGGAGTTCCTGGCCTGGTACGACCGAAAGGTCGGCGACTGCACGGCGAGGGCCGACGAGCGGATACGCCTATACGAGTCGCTCGCCCGCCGAGCGGCGGCCGACGCCACCGACCAGTCCGATCGCGCCTACGCAGCGGTGGCGCAGCACCTCGCCGCGGACGCCGGCGTGCATCCAGGCCCGCTGTTCGCCCTCCGCAAGGGACAGGCCGGGGCCCGGCTCGCAATATGGGCCCAGACCAAGCCGAGTGGCCCCGGCGACTACGCCACGCCCGACAGACCGCACGGCGAGCCGAAGGCGCCCACCTCCCGAGGGCACTGTTGACTCCCGTCTGGCTGGTGCCGAGGCCGAGCGCCGCCCGCTCAGCACGGACGCGCTCATCGCGGAGTCGGCAAGGATCATGCCCGCCGATGCGCACTCGCGGCCGGGGCGTCTCTGAGCTTCACGGCTGCTGGAGACTGCTTGATCCTCGTGACCGTCTTGATCCCCGTGACCGTCTTGATCCCCGTGACCGTCGCATAGCGTGTGCGGATTCCCGGTAGCGATCCGAAGGCGCTTGTGCAGAAGCTGTAGGACTCCTGCGATGTGCTGAGCGACAATCTGGCTGAGCGACAATCTGGACGCGTTCACTTCGGTGGAGATCCGGATCCGGCTGGACCGCAGCGACCGCACACCGGAGACGCCGATGGACCTGCAGGAGGCTCTGGCCGAGGGTGGGGGTGACGGCGGGCTGGGAGGCGATCGTCGCCGACCCGCGCTTCACCCCGTCGTAGTACGTCGGCCGGCACGGCTGGGTGACGATGGACCTCGCGTACGTGGAGGACTGGGGCCACGTCAAGGACCTCATCCTGGAGAGCTTCCACCTGATCGCGCCCAAGCGCGCCCTGGCGAAACTGGACCAGCGCTAAAGGGTCCGGTCGGGGCGGGCTTCTACTATCTGGCTGTCGTCTTCGAAGACCAGCCACTGGCCGCTTCGGTCGTGCCAGAAGAGGCGCCCGTCGAGGCGTTCCATGGCGAGGCCGTAGCAGTGGAAGTTCGTGGCCGCGCCCTCAATGTGGATCGAGTGCACATCGTCATGGAGCATCGCCACGCCGGTGCCCCGCTCCACCATCACCTCGCTCTGTACCTGCGGCTCGCCTGCGCCGACGCACGGGCCGTACAGGCGGTTCAGCTCCCGGCCGCGCATCCCCACGATCACCGCCCAGGTCCGGTGCTCATGCGGCGGCGCCGACGTTCCGTTTCCCACGCACTGCACGTACAGCGCCAGCTCGTCGTCGGCGTTCTGCGCGATCCGGTAGCTCACCGATGCGCCCGGAGCTTCCGGAGGCGGGAAGTCGTCGTCGCTGAACAGGTCCTCCCGCTCAGCCAGCCGCAGCAGCCTCTGCTTGATTCGCTCCAGGCCGGCCCGGTCGATGCCACCGTTCTCACGGCCCTCGGCGTCGATCATGGCGATGTCGCCCATGGCGTCGGCCACCGCGGTGGCTCGTGACGCCGCCCGGTCGTGATCGCTCATGGCTCCCTCCCGTCAAGTCGCCTCGCCCGCAGCGTATTACCGCGAAGTCATGCGGTGCTTGCGGCTGACACATCCGGCCTGTCGAACCTCACCAGCCACACCGACTCGACGCCACCAAGCCACCCTGTGCGGCACCAATCCGACCTGGGCTGCTCCGTGGGTGAGGGCACCGGCCGGTTCAACGCCGAGCCCGCGACCGGCGGTCTGCGGCGACGGTAGCCGAGACGGCACCGATGCGGTTACCCGGCCTGTTCAACGCCGAGCCCGCGACCGACGGTCTAGCTTTCCCGCTTGGAGGCCGTTCCACGCCAGGTTCGCGGAGCAGCTTGACCGTCGGAGGTGGAGATCAGGTCTGGCCGGCTAGAGCCTCACGTTGTCTGGCTTGTGCGGCAACGAGTGCGGCCCGGGCGGCGCCGGGTCCAGACATTCCGGCCGGTCTCGCCGGCCCGGCTCGGGTGCTGCGGTCGCTGGGCGGGCGGGGCGGGTCGTGGCCGCGGTGCTGAGACGGGTCGGCCGGGGCGAACAGCGGCGCGGCCTCGGGCATGAGTGCAGGACCGTGGTGGACCCGGTCGGGGGGTTTGATGGTGCGCAGCCCGTCGTCTCGGCGGGTGATCTGCCAGCCGTGATCGTGGATCTTGTCGTGGCAGCCCCAACACAGCGGCAGCAGGTTGTCGAGGTCGGTGCCGCCACCGAGCGCGAACGGGTGCATGTGATGGGCCTGGATCTTGAGCCGGTCGGGCTCACCACAACCGGCGCAGCCCCCGTACAGCGCGAGGAGCGCTTGGAACTGCGACTCGGTAGCCCGCCGGACGTTCCGGCCCTTCCACATGGGCACGCCCCTGGCGCTGAGCACGAGTGCGAACCACGACGACCCGCAAGCCAACCGCTCGACCACCGAGGCCGGGAGCGGATCGCCGTCGGCGGTGGACGCCATCAACTCCTCGGCGTGGGCATCCAGCCGCGCCACCAGCGCGATGTCAGCGAACGGCCGGCCACCGCCGGTGCTGGCGCTCCCGGCTGTGAGGTTGTCGAGCGCATCGGCCATGCACTGCTCGGACGTGCGCTGCCGCCCGGTGCCGGACTCCTGCTTGTCGGCGTCTCGGAGTCGGCGGGCCTCACGGTTGAGCCGGTTGGCGATCCGACGGCCGGTGACGGGATCGAACCGACCGTGAAGGTGCATCATGCCGTCGTCGCCGTCCCACATGCGCACGCTGCGGCGGGCCCGGTGGCGGCGGTACTCGGACTCGCCGCCGTCGTCCTGGCGGTCCGCGGTCCAGCGCTTGGCCTCCTTCGCAAACCGCTCCGGCGACAGCGACTCAGCCTTGGACAGCAGGTCGCGGTCGCGCTCGACATCCTCGGCGCTGGTCTCCTTGAGCGCCTCGGCGAGTCGCTTCGCGTTGGCGGGTGCGACCCTGCCGGACTCCACCGCGTCGCGCACCGCGGGTGCGGCCGCGATTGCCTGAGCGGTGCTGATGTGCCCGAACGCGTCCTGCCGAGACGCCCCGGTGGTCTGAGCAAGCACGTGCAGACCACCGTCGCCGTGGCCGCGACTAGCCGCCACCGCCGATGCTGCAAACGCTTGGACCGCGTCGAGCTTGCCCCGCACCGGACGCGTCGCGGCAAGCAGATCGACCAGTTCCTCAGAAGATGCGTCGCCTCGACGCACGCTGGCCAGCAGTTCTGAAACCGCCGCATCAACCCGCTCGACCAGTTCGACCAGTTCGATCACCATAAACCCAGTATCGCACACCTCTGTGACAATATCAAGCATTTCTATTATTTTTCTTGTTAGTAGAGGATATTTATGTGAACCGGATGTTCCATTCGCCGCGGCGCTGCGGAGGAGCGACCCGCTCGCGCCGGCGCGGCATTTGGATTTAAGCGACGGGTCTGGGTACGCGCTCGCCGGATGCCGATCGCGGCTCAGTGAGCCACCTCCCGCAGTCGGGATCCAAGTAGGTCTCCGCTGTCACCAGCCACTCCCGCAGCGCCTGCTCGACAGGCGCGAGATCGTCGGTCTCGGCCGCCTCAGCCATCAGCTGGAACATCTCCTCAGCAAACAGCCCCCTGTCGCACTCGGGCATGGCATCCGCCCAAGCCAGCTC
>JAJDZO010000287.1 GCA_022824605.1 Acidimicrobiia bacterium | reverse complement strand
CTCCGACAAGACCCGAGGACGACCTCCCGCCGGAGTTTTTCGACGAGTCCTGCATCTCGCTGACGAACCGAAGGACCTGGAGGACCAACTGGCGTCAGGCTCTGGAAAACATGAACGACAACCATGTCTTCTACACCCACATCAACAGCGTCCAGGTGCTGATGAGACCCCTCCCGAAGATCTCATTCAAGGGCGCGAAGCCCTACATCACCGGCAGTGGAATAACTCTGTCGCACTACAGCGACGACTCGCTGAAGACCCGGCCCTATCAGGAGGAGTATCCGGACCTGGGCCTGTGGCCCAAGCACCGGTACCGGCTGAGCTGGGCCTGGATGTTCAAGCGGCCACCCCTCAACTGGATTCCCAACCTTTCCAAGGGCAGGTACCAGACCTCGTCGGACGCCGCGAAATTCAACACCGGCACGGAGGCCTTCGAACGCGAATGGAACCAGGGTCCGAACATGCCGGGAATGATGCGAATCAACATGGGCGACCTACTGTTCACGCGGTGGTGTGTTCCCGTCGAGGACAGACTGACCCGCCTCTACTACTTCTACACGAGCCGCCCACGCCACAAGCTCTCCGAAATGTGGATACGAGCCGTCAAGCATCCCCTCGTCTACAAGCTCCTGCATGACCGCAATCTCGGCCAGCAGGACGGCGACATCCTCGAGAACGCCCGCTACGACATGCCCGAACGCATGACCGCGTTCGACATCGAGACGCTGGCGTGGCGCCGCTTGGCCATTCTGTCGAGCCGTTACGGCGGTCGCCACGACCTCATCCCCCAAGAGCGGATCGACCGTGTCAACGGTGTCTCACGAGACCCTGAGACCAACACCGACGCGGCTCCGGCTGAGGCCCCGGCAGAGATTCCGGCCGATCAAGCCCCCCAGAAGGCCCCGGTCGCCGTCGGTTGAGCGTCGCGGCGCAGCCGCGTCAGTCCTGCGACGCGCCCCCTTCGAGCACGGGGCCGTAGTAGACGTTCAGTTGTGTGATCAAGCCGTCGCGCACGGTGAAGAAGTCCGACAGCCACGACACCTTGCCATTCTCGGAGCGGGCCTGAACCTCCACGGCCACCACGTCATCGTGGACGATCAGCGGCCCGGTCTTGGGGCGCAGCCTGGTGCCGGCACCGAAGAAGTTCTCCTGGTAGTAGTCCGCGATCTGTTCGGCGCCCCTCATGAACCCGGCATTGATGCTCACCAATTCGGCGTCGTCGGCGAGCAGGGCCCGCAACTGCGACCGAGAGGCCGCCTGGACGGCGTCGAAATACGCGAGCGCCACGTCCTTCGGGGGTGGACTGTTAGACATATTCAACTCCTAACTCCTCAGCGAGGAGACGTCGGTAAGCGATCGCGCCCGCGTCGGCCACCTTGATGTGCAGTTCGTCAGTCAGGTCGACGGGCACCATCTGCGGCCTCTGACTCTCGATGACCGTCTGATCCTGGGGCAGCAGCAGGTCCAGGAAGTCGATGAACTCCTGATCGGGCACATCGAATGAGTGGTTGCGCGACTCGAAGCGCCACAGCGCGCAGCGGTCGCTGGTGATCGGATGGTGCAGCCCCCAGATCACGGTGGTGCCCCGGTGGCCGTCGATCTTCAGCGTGAACGTGTAGGGCAGCTCCAAGCGGGTCTCGCGGTGGATGGTCTCGTCGCCTTGGGCGAACGTCTCTGCACCGACCGACTTCTTGGTGGAACGCATGGTGACGGATCCATCGGCGACCTCCACGTCGTAGGGATCGATGACCGCGTCGCCGTGGGTGCCGAGCAGTCCGGGATGAACGAAGTCGAGATGAGCCAGATCCAGCGCATTCTCCGCGAAGCGGGCCGCGCCCGCCTGCCGGGTCCCGCAGAACTTGCTCCAGGTATGGAACTCGGGGTCGTCGAACCACCGAAACTCAGGCAGTGGACGCATCGGATCATCCAGCGCGACCCACACCAGCCCGTAGCGTTCCTCGCACCCGTAGGCGATCGCCCGGGCGCGAGACGGGATGCGCTGAGAGTCGGCGGGCTGTGAAGGAATATGCACGCAGACACCGTCGGAGTCGTACTTCCAGCCGTGGTAGGGACACTGCAAACATCCGTCTTCGGTGACCCATCCCAGCGACAGGCGAGTCCCGCGATGCACACACAGATCTGAGAACGCTCGCACCGCGCCGCCGGATCGGAAGAGCACCAAACCCTCGCCCAACAACGTGACCGCAACCGGAGAGTCAGACACCGACGACGCTTCGGCCACCGGATGCCAGAATCGGCGCAGAGGCGCCAGATCAACGTCGGTCGCATCTGCTGCCAACACGGTGTCCTCCTCTCGGTTGGATTGGCGGTAGCGGTTGAATGGGCGCTCTCAGACGACGACGCCGCGCTGCGTCTCCTCGTCGTAGACGAACCTTCCCGAAAGGAAGATCCGGGTGCGCTCGAAGGGATGCACCCGGCGTTCGGGCGCAGGGGTACGGTCGACGGCCCGACCGTCCTTGAATACCGTCTCGATCTTGCTCGGCTGCTGCAGTACTGCGATATCGACCGACGGATCTCCGTTGACGACCAGCAGATCGGCACGCTTGCCGGCCTCGACCGAACCGATCTCGCCCCGCCAACTCGGCAGCGTCCATGCGGCCGCTTGGGTGCCCGCCCGGATCGCCTCCAGCGGTGTCATGCCCAGATGAGTGACGAAGATCTCCATTTCTCGGGCATGCCATTGCCCGAACGGCACCAGCGACAGTCCGCTCTCGGAGCCCGCGATTATCTCGACTCCCATGCTGTGGGCCTGCGTCAGTATCTCCGCGGCGGCGTCGATCTCCTGCTTGAACACGTCCACCGCACTCACCCCGACGGTGCCCTGGGCCGCGTCGACCATGTTGAACAGCAGGGTCAGGGTCGGTACCAGCGGGATGCCCCGTTCGCCGACGAGTTCCAATCCCTCGTCGTCCATGTAGGAAGCATGGAAGATCCAATCGAATCCGGCTCGGGCTGCCAACTTGACCGACTCAGCCGTGCGGGCATGAACCGCGCAGTGACGCTCGAGACGGTGAACCTCGTCAGCGAGAAGATCGAACTCCTCGGCTCTGAAGGCCGCTCCGGACAGGGGCTCGTTGCTGAGTGCGGCATCAGCTGAACCCGACACCTTGATCAGGTCGATACCGTCCTTGACCTGAAGCCTGACCGCTTCAAGAATCTCATCGCGGTTACGCACCAGCGTGCCCGGCACGCCCGGTTGGAACGGCACCCAGGACGGGAACGGATCCTCCAAACCTTGGTGCGTGGTTATCTGACGGCCGGCTGCTGACAGTCGGGGCCCCTCGACGATGCCGGCTTGGATGGCGTCGCGCAGCGCGACCGAGATCGAGTACGTCGACGCCGCCTCGCTGGCCGAGGTGACGCCCGCCTTGAGCACCTTGGCCGCATGATGGCCCGCCAGCATCGAACGGTATTCGACCGATGTGTATATCCCCAGCTCCTCCTCGGACTGCGCCTCCCCGAACGACAGGTGAGTGTGAGCGTCCACCAGGCCCGGGAGAATGCAGCGGCCCGTGCAGTCGATGACTTCGGTGCCCTCAGTCCGCCACCTTGGCGGGAGCGCGTCGGCCGTGCCGACCCAGTCGATCCGGTCGCCCATGACCGCCACCGCACCATCGTCGATGGGCGCGGCGCCGGTTCCGTCGATGACCTTGCCACAGAGGACAAACGCGTCAGGCGCGGCGGTCATCGGAGTCTCATGAAGGTATGCCGGCGATGGCCTCTATTTCGACCTTCATTCCCGGAATCGCCATTCCGCTGATACCGATGAGCGTGCTGCACGGCCGGTGCTCACCGAAGAACTCCTCGCGCACCGGATTGATCTTCGTCCGGTCGTCCACATCGAGCAGGTACACGATCACTTTGAGAACATCGGCGAAAGTCGCTCCTGCCGCGGTGAGGATCTCGCCAATGTTGACCAGTACCTGCCGGGTCTGTTCGGCCACATCGTCTCCACCGATCAGGTTTCCCTCCGCATCGACGGGTCCGCAGCCGGAGATGAACAACAGGTCGCCGAACCGAGTCGCGTCCGTGTAATGGCTGATCGGTTCGATCAGATGATCGACGCGGATTTCCTCTTTCTTGGGCACTGAAAAACCTCCTATGGTTCGGTGACTCGAAGTGCTGCTCTCCGGATCTTGCCCACCTCGGTACGAGGCAGACTTTCAACATAGTCGACGATCCTCGGATACGCATGTCGGCCGATACGTTCCCGGACCGTCTGCTGCAACTCGGCCGTGAGTTGAGAGCCCGGCGAAGCGTCCGGGCGGGCAACGACCACGGCGCGCACAGCCGAGCCGCGTTTCGGGTCGGGCGCGGCCACCACGGCAGCCTCAGCCACGCCCGGATGCTCGAGCAGCACAGTCTCGACCTCGATGGGTCCCACGTTGTAGCCGGCGGTGATGATCATGTCGTCGTCGCGGCCGACGAACCACCAGCGGCCGTCGGCGTCGCGCCGGGCCCGGTCCTCGGTGACGAAGAGGTCGTCGTGCCAGCGCGCCTGCCAGGCCTCGTGGTCGTTGTCGTAGTCGGTGGCCAGCTGGAAGGCGGGGCGGCGGATGGCGATCGCGCCCTCGGCTGCACCCGAGAGCAACTCGCCGTCGGGACCCACCAGCATCGCATCGAAGCCGGGAACGTTGGTTCCCATCGCGCCCGGCACCAACTCCGTGGGCGGTTCGGCCAGGTTGGCCAGTGCCATGCCGACCTCGGTTAGGCCGTAGCCGTCCCTGATCGGTGTGCCGGTGAGGTTCTGCCACGACGACACGGTGTCGGCGTCCAGCGGCTCGCCGGCACCGGCTGCGGCTCGCAGGCTCGGCGGCGCGCCGAGGCGACCGACCGAAGCCACCAGGCTGCGGAACGCGGTGGGAGCCGCGGTGATGTAGGTGGCCGACTCGGCGGTCATCACCTCGAGCCAGGCGGCGGGGTCGAAGGGACCGGAGTAGCTGAGCAGGGGAATGCCCCTGGCCATGGGCACCAGCCCCGTCGTGTACAGCCCGTAGGCCCAGCCCGGATCGCTGGTGGTGAACAGCAGGTCACCGACCCGCAACCCGAGGGCATGGTCGACGTAGGGAATCAACGACACGAAACCCGAATGAGGGATGACGCACGCCTTGGGCTGTCCCGTGGTCCCGCTGGTGAACAGCAGCGTGGCGGCCTCATCCGCCGCGGTGTTGACGGGCGCTCCGGCGGGCTCGGCGGTGTCCAATTCGGCCCAGAAGCTCCGGTCGCCGCGCCGGATGCCTCGGCCGCCGGCGCCCGACACCGTGATCACCTCGACGTCGGTGTCCAGCATCTCCAGGGCCTGCTGGGCTCCTGAGCGCCACTGATGGTCGACGACGAGGAGTCTCGCCTCAGACGCCCGCAAGCGGTAGGCCAGAGCATCGGCTCCGAATCCGCAGAACAGCGGCACGTAGGTGAGCCCCGAACGCCATGCAGCCAGAGCGCAGATCCAGGTCTCGATCTGGCGGGAGAGCACGGCGGCCACCCGGTCTCCACGGCGCAGCCCGGCCTTGGCGAACATGGCCGCGGCCAGCGACGCGTGGCGTGACAAGTCGAAGTACGTCCATCGCTGGGATCCGCCGTCGGGGTGCCTGACCGTGATGGCGAGCCGGGAACGGTCCCCGGCATGGCGCTCGCAGCACTCGCGGGCCGTGTTCAGCCCTTCGCTTGGATCCTGGTCGAGCCCGTGCACCACATGAGCCCAGACCTGATCACTTGAAGGAAGCCGCGGCGAGGGCGACGGGTCCGTGACCATTGGGATCCTTTCGCTCAAGTCCGGCAGGAGGCTTGAGCATCTTTGGACCGATGGTAGGTTCACGGTTGCACAGCACGCAAAGCGCCGACCGAGCAGCCCGCACAGTGAGCGAATCAGCCCTCCCCGGCATCAACGCCGGAACCGTCACCGATTGGTTGCACAACCACATCGACGGGTTGCGCCCGCCGGTGGAGTTCAGGCTGATCCCAGGGGGCCACTCCAACCTCACCTATCTGGTGACCGACCCCGACCGGCAGCGGTTCGTGCTACGCCGTCCGCCGCTGGGCAAGCTGCTCCCCGGCGCGCACGACATGGCCCGGGAGTACCGAGCGATCAGCGCCCTCGGCCCGACCGAGGTTCCGGTTCCGCAGGCTCTGGGATTCTGCGACGACCACAACGTGACGGGCGCGTCGTTCTACGTCATGAGCTTCGTCGAGGGACACGTGCTACACAGCGAGCGAGCCGCCGTCGAGGTGTACGACCCCGACTCCCGCCACCGCCTCGGCCTTTCGCTGGCCGAGACGCTCGACCTGCTTCACTCCGTGGACGTCGACGCGGTCGGGATCGGCAACCTGGGGCGGAAAGAGGACTATGTGGGACGACAACTGCGGCGCTGGTACCGCCAGTACGACGCGTCGCGAGCCGCCTCGGTGCCGCTGGTGGACGAACTGTACGAGTCGCTGATGGCCGCGAGGCCACAACAGCAGAAGGCATCGCTGGTTCACGGGGATTACCGCCTCGGCAACTGCATCACCGCCGACAGCGGTGAGATCGCGGCGATCCTCGACTGGGAGATCTGCACTCTGGGCGATCCGCTTGCCGACGTCGGATACATGCTCGTCACCTGGGCCGAACCCGGCGATGAACACCAGGGAATCTCCTCGGCGCCGTCGATGGCTCCGGGATTCGCCACCAGGGGTGAACTGCTCGAGTGCTACTCGTCAGCCAGCGACCTGGATCTCTCTTCCATCGACTTCTATGCGGCCTTCAGCCACTGGAAGAGCGCCTGCATCGTGGAGGGTGTCTACGCCCGCTACGTCAAGGGGCAGAAGCCGTCGAGCGGCGTCGATGTGGAAGCGATCGGCGCCTCCGTCGAGGTGCATGC
>JAJDZO010000201.1 GCA_022824605.1 Acidimicrobiia bacterium | reverse complement strand
GTAGTCATAGCTCGCCAATGTCGCTCCTCATGCACTCTGTGACGGCCTCGCGAGAACGGTCTGACACGTCGGATGTCAAGTTCCGGTACCCGCGTTACAGGTTGGCGTGAATCAGAAATGTGGTCTGAAGTGGGCTCTTGTGTGTCGGGCTGGGGAGATTTGAACTCCCGACCTTCGGTCCCCCAGACCGACGCGCTAACCAAGCTGCGCCACAGCCCGTGGAGGCGAGACTAGCGGCTACAGCAACAGGGCGACACCCTGCACCGCCCGCCACGCGAGGTAGACCGCGGCCCCGGCCACCAGCAGCCAGAAATGCCAGGGAATGCGTTCTGCCGCCACCGCTGGACGGTCATCCGGATGGTCGACATCGCGGCCGCAGGCCGGGCAGGCGCCCTCAGCGGTGAGCGTTGCCGGCGTCAGATATCGCTGACAGGACGAGCACCATGCCATGGCTCAGTCGCGTCGGATGGCCATGATGGCGGTGTCGTCGCCGATGGAGCCACCGGCGAAGTCCTTGGCCGCGTCGAGCAGCGACTTGCACAACACGTCGGGCGCGGCATTGAGGTCGCGCTCCACCGAGCGGATGATGCGGCTCTCGCCGAACTGCTGTCGCCCCGCCCGGGCCTCGGCCAGCCCGTCGGTGTACATCACCACCAGATCACCCGACACCATCGGGATCTCCCTGGAGAAGTACGTCGCCTGAGGATCGAGCATCAACAGCGGACCCGTGGAACGCAGCGGCCTGGTGCCGTCCTCCTGGAAAAAGAACGCAGCCGGGTGACCAGCCGACGAATACCGCAGCGTCCCGGCCTCGGTGTCGAACACCACCACGCACGCCGAGATGAACTCCTCGTTGCGGTCCCCCGCGGCCAGCTGCGCGTTGATCTCCTCGAAGGCCTGAGCCGGGTCTCGGAACTGGCGCAGGAACACCCTCAGCAGGTACTTGGCCTGGAACGCGGTGATCGACGACTCGATGCCGTGACCGGCCACATCTCCGATGACCGCCGCCACCCGGTGACGCCCCACCCGGTGCACATCGAAGAAGTCGCCCGCCATCAAGCCTGAGCCCGCCTGATAGACCCGGCCGATCTCGAATCCGCTGAAATCGGGAACCTCCTCGGGCGCCAGCCGCGCCGCCCACGCCTTGGGCGCCAGCTGCTCCTGCTCGAGGGCCTGCTCGGCCCGGCGCTCCAACGCATAGCGGTTGCGGGCCATGCGAGCCTCTTCCACCGCAGTGCGAGCCCACCACACCGACGCCACCGCCGGAAATACCAACAGCCCCAGCACGACGGTGACGTTGGCGACATCGACCCGACCCACCAGCACCGCCACCGCCACCAGCAGTCCGTAGACGACCGCGCCGTGGAGCTCCTTTCGGAAGGAGGCCTCGGCCAGCGTCAACGCCTCGGGGTGCGTTGCGGGGTCGCTCTGCAGCAAGCGCAGGAACCGCTGGCGGTGACGCGCCGAGCGGATGTAGAAGACGGTGGCCAGCGCGCAACTCAAAGCCAGAAGATCAAGAATGATCGTTACCACGCGCACCCCTCCCCCGGTTCTCGTGACCCGACGACACCATCATCGTACCGCGTCGCAGCGACACGACCGGCTGCGGCCCTCCGCCGGATCGCTACGCCGCAGGGGACCGGCGGGCCTGGCACGGTACGGCGCAGAGGGCTCGTCAGCCTGAATCGCTACTCGTCGCGGCGGCGGACCCTGAACTTGAGTGCGGTGACGCCGAGGTCGAAATGCTCACGCAGCTTGCGTTCTATATAGCGCAGGTAGGTGCGGGGCAGCGTCCGGTTGGTGAACAGCGTGAACGTGGGCGGATCGGTGGCCACCTGCGTGGCGTAGAGGATCCGAGCCCCGGCCGGTGCGGGCTGGGCACTCTGAGCGAACCGCACCACCTCGTTGACCCTGCGGGTGGGGATGCGGGTGCGATACTCCGCCACCGCCGCGCTCAGCGACGGCCAGAGCCGGGTGACGCCCTTGCCGCTGAGCGCGCTGATTCGCAGCACCGGTGGATCGCCCAGGAAGCCGAGCCTGTCGTTGACGTCTCGGCCCAGGTCGAGGCGGGTCTCGGTGCCGATCAGGTCCCACTTGTTGAGCAGGATCACGATCGGGCAGCCCGCCGCGTCGACCCGCTCGGCCAGACGCTGATCCTGATGGGTCACGCCGACCGACGAGTCGATGACCAGCAGGGCCACATCGGCGGTGTCGACGGCCCGCAGGGCCCGCACCAGCGAGTAGTACTCGGTGCCGGTGTCGATGCGGGCCCGGCGGCGCATGCCGGCTGTGTCGATGAAGCGGACCGGTCCCTCGTCGGTCTCGACGAGGGTGTCGATGGCGTCTCGGGTGGTGCCGGGAAGGTCGTGCACGATGGCGCGGTCCTCGCCGATCAACCGGTTGAACAGCGTCGACTTGCCGGCGTTGGGTCTGCCCACCAGCACCACCGAGTACGCCTCGGACACCGTCGCGGCAAGGCTGGCATCGACCGGATCGGCGGCCTGTTCATTCCCGCTGTCCCCTGACCTGGCCGCCTCGGCCGCTTCCAGGCGGACGACGAGTTCCTCCAGCAGGTCGCCGGTGCCGCGGCCGTGCAGCGCGCTCACCTGATGGGGCGAGCCGAGCCCGAGGCCGAGCAGCTCCCAGACCGAATCGGCGTGGCTCGCATGGTCGACCTTGTTGGCCACCACCAGCACGGGAACCGCCGCGCCGCGCAGCACCCGTGCCACCTGCTCGTCATCAGCGGTCAGACCCACCGAGGCGTCCACCACCAACAGCACCGCATCGGCCTCGCGCGCCGCCAACTCGGCCTGCGCGCTCACCTTGGCGTCGAGCGCGTCGCCGGTCGCGCTCCAGCCTCCGGTGTCGAGCAGCGTGAAGCGGCGTCCCTGCCATTCGGCGTCGACCGCCTTGCGGTCCCGGGTGACACCGGGACGTTCCTCGACGATCGCCTCGCGCCGCCCCAGAATGCGGTTCACCAGCGTCGACTTGCCAACGTTGGGCCGCCCGACCACGGCCACCACCGGACTCACGACCGCTCCAGCGCCGGTGCCCGACTCGCCCCCAGCTCCAACACCGAGACACCCACCACCGAACTCACGACCGCTCCAGCGCGAACGCCCGACTTGCCCACCGGTCCAACACCGAGACACCCACCACCGAACTCACGACGGCTCCAACGCCAGCCTCAGCGCGCGTCCGTGAGTGCTGACCACCTCCACCGGGCGGGGTAGCTCCTCGACGGCCATCCCGTCGAGGAAACGACCGCGACTGAGGCACACGTCCGGCAACAGATAGCGGTGCCCCGCAGGCTCGCCCGCGAGGGCGCGGGCGACGTCCTCACCCACCATGAGCCCGGTCACGCCGATGTTGCCGCCGAAGAACCGGTTCTCGACCGCGACGACCCGTGCGTCGCGGCGACCAATCGACGCCACCAGCGGCGACACCACCGCCGCGCCCAGAGTGCCGGTGAGCACGGCAACGGGCGCATCCCGATCGGCCCGACGCGCCCCCAACGACACCGGCACACCAGAGCTGTCCTGACCAGCCCCCGCGCTGCCAGCCGATCCGCACGCCGAGCGGCGGATGCCCGGGCCGGCCACCGCCTCGGCATGCGAACCGTTGCCGGTCGCGTGGTGGGTATCGCCCGCAGCCGCCGGCTCAGCAGCCGAGCCCTGGGGCCGGGGGTGCGCGTCGGGGCCGGCGACCACCTCGGCGGCTGATCCTTGGCGGGGAGCGCGGTAGCCGTCGGCGGGGGCACCGTCCACCCAGGCGAAGAAGCCCGCGCGCGGTGGGGTGGGCGCGTGACCGTCGTTCATGAACTCGGTCTCGAAGGCTCGAGCCATGCCGATGCCGTCCTCGTGCATGTCGAAGCCCTCGTAGTGCTCCGAGTCGGGGAAGCTGCGTCCGCACATCAGGTAGTACTCATCGGCCAGGAAGGCCAGGCGGCGGCCGAGCACCCGCAAGAACACCGACTGCCAACTCTCAACGAGGTCGACGACCGCCACCGCCTCGGCTGCGGTGTGGAGTCGCATCCGGCTCTGGCGATTGAACTGCGACAGCCCCAAGGGCACCACGCACAGCGTCGTCAGCTCACAGAAGCGGTCGAGCACGCCCGCGAGCGTGTCGGCCAGCACGTCGCCGTCGTTGACGCCCGGGCATACCACCACCTGCCCGTGGACCTCGACACCGGCATCGAGCAGCAGCCGCAGCCAACGCAGCGACACCGCACCGCGACGGTTCTGCAGGATCGCGGCCCGCACGTCGGGGTCGGTGGCGTGAATCGACACGTACAACGGTGACAGCCGCTCGGTGACCACCCGCTCGTAGTCGAGTTCGGTGAACCGGGTGAGCGTGGTGAAGTTCCCGTAAAGGAACGACAGGCGGTAGTCGTCGTCCTTGAGGTACAGCGACCGGCGCATACCCCGCGGCAGCTGGTGTACGAAGCAGAACTCGCAGTGGTTGTCGCACGTCTGCACTCCGTCGAACACCGCCGCATCGACCTCGGCACCCAGCGGCTCGCCCTCGCGCTTGGAGACGACCACGGCGAAACGTGAGCCGTCACGCTCCACTTGCAGGGGGACCTCGGCTCCGTCGCTGAGCAACTGCCAGCGGATCACATCGCGGGGCGCCTCGCCCGAGATGGCCGCAACCTCGTCGCCGGGCCTCAGCCCAGCTCGTTCGGCCGGAGACCCGGACGCGACAGCCACGATCTGCGGACCGGCCATCAGCCAAGAGTAACGCCCGTGCCCACGCCGACACCGTCGACGGCATGCCCCGGCACAACTTGGTTGCGTCTTCAGGATTGTTTATGTATTTTCCTGTCATGCACATAACTCAAGAGCTATCACAGCACTGTGACACCGGGTCTTTCAGAGGGATCGGCCGCTCATGGCCGCGGTGACGGTCAGCCGGTCCGCGGATCGGCTGGTCGCGGTCAAGCAGGTTCCCGCCGAGCGGGCCGACGAGATCGAGCGCGAGGCGGATCTGCTGCGACGTTTCGACCATCCTGGCCTGGTCCGCTTCGTGGACATCGTCGAGACCTCCGACGGCGGGCGCGCCCTTCACACCGAGTTCGTGAACGCCGACACCTGGGCCACCCGGCCCGTGACCGAGCCGGCCGAACGGGCCGCTCAGATGGCAGCGCTGGCGGCAACCGTGGCCGACCTGCACCAGAGTGGCGTAGCGCACCTGCAGATCACCGCGCCGCACGTACTGCACGGCGCCGGCGACCGTCCCGTGCTGTGCGGACTGACCCGAGCGGGGCAGGCCACGCCCGAGAACTGCGGGGCCGATGTGGCCGCGCTGGGCGAACTGTGCCACGACTCATCGCTGGGCCGAGGCGCCATCGCGGACAAGCTCGCCGCTGCAGCCGACTCGGCCCGAGCGGGCATGCTCAACGCACGCGAACTCGCCCGACAACTCGATCTGATCACAACCAAGAAGCCGACCGGGTCTGACCCCGCAGGCGGCGCGGCCGGCGACCAGGCTGCGAAGCCCAAGACACGACTCCGGCCCAAGTCGCTCGTTGCCGCCGGCGCCTTCACGGCGGCGGTCGTGGCCGCCTTCTCACTCGGTGCCCGCAGCGGATCCTCTGGCCCTGCCGACGGGGCGCCACCGGCAGCATCACCCGAAGATCCGACCGGTGCCGCCGAATCCGGGGCAGACCCGAGCATCGGGTCCACTCAGGCCGCACCGGCCACCGCCATCGACCAGCCAGCTTCGACAGATTCGTCACACACAAGGGAACGAAGCGAGTTGAGCGAGGCCACCGCCGTCGACACGACGAGCCGGGCGAGCGCGCCCGATCAGCTCGACGACAGGGGGCGGCCTGTAGAAGCGAGCCCGAAGGGCGACGCTGACCTGGCAGTGTCGATGCAGGAGGCGGCTGCGGTCATTGAACACGGCGGACGCCGCTACGCAGTGGGCGCCGCCGGCGACTTCGTGGAGACCGGCGACTGGGACTGCGACGGCCAAGTCACCGCAGCGATAGTGCGTCCCAGCACCGGCGGCGTGGTGCTGTTCGACGCCTGGCCCGAGCCGGACGGGACCATCGCCTTGACGGCCCGCTGGAGCGTCGACTCCCCCACCGGTGCTGAGGCGGTGGCCCACGGGCAGTGCGACCTGCTCCGGGTGTACACCACTAGCGGTTCCCAGCTGTTCAACCCGGCCGAGTCCTGATGATCGCCCGCCGATTCATCGCAGCCTCCGCTCTCGCGGCGTCACTGGCCTCCAGCACGGCCGCGGCGGCGAGCACCGATACCTATCCGATCAGCGACATCGGTCCAGCCCCGACAGCCGGGTTCCGGATCAGCGATGTGGGCCCAGCACCGACCATCGGCCAGGATCCGCACGACGACTCCGATCCCTCAAGGCTCACGCCCGCAGACCTGTTCAAGATCAGCGAGGTGAGTCGCCGCTGACATCGCCTGATGCTGGAAGGCGGCCGCTGCGACGGGCCCCCAGCAACACGGCCGCGGCGATTGCGGCGGTCTCCGCTCGCATGATGTGTGGACCCAAGCACACATGGCGATCCACCGCGGCCGACTCGGCGTCGGTCCAACCGCCTTCGGGGCCGACCAGCACGAAGTTCTCGCCGTCGGCCAACCTCCGGCCCTCCGGCACAGCCAACGCCGCCGCAGAAAGGTCTAGAGCACCGAAGGCCGCCACCGGCTCCACCGTCGGGAGCCAGAGCCGGCGACACTGCATCACCGCCTCTCGGGCCACGCGCCGCCACCGCCGCAGGAGCCGGTCCGTCTTGGCCTCATCCCAGCGCACCACCGACCTCTCAGCCACGAAGGGCACGATCCGGTCGACTCCCAACTCCACGAGCTTCTGCACGACAGTCTCGGACCGGCCCCCCTTGAGGACCGCGAAACCGACCGCCGACTCCGGGCGCGGCGCGGCTGCCGACACGACCTCGCCCACCGGCTCGATGCGATCCCCGAATCGGCAAGGACGCCAACGGCCCGCTCCGTCGCCGACAGTCAGCACATCTCCTGAACGCAGCCGCAACACCCGCTCGAGGTGGTGCCGGTCGTCGGCTACCAGTTCGGGGGCGTCCACGTCGGCGACCAGCGCATGCGGACCCGACCGCCCGTCGCCCGCGACCGTCGGCAGGCCGCTCACCGGAACGCAGTGCGGATGCGACCCAGCAGGCCCTCGCTCGGCGCGGCAACCTCCTCGCCCCGCAACTCGGCCAGCCGGCGCACCAACTCCTCCTGTTCGCCGGTGAGGTCGTCGGGCACGTCCACCACCAACTGCACGAGCAGGTCGCCACGGCCCCGGCCCCGCACATGGGGAACACCCCGACCCCGCAACCGCAGCACCGCGCCCGTCTCGGTGCCCTTGGGAATCACGATCTCCTCGGCGCCGTCCAGAGTCTCATAGTCGAGCCGCACCCCCAGAGCCGCCTGGGTGAACGGCACATGCATCTCATGCACCAGGTCG
>JAJDZO010000145.1 GCA_022824605.1 Acidimicrobiia bacterium | reverse complement strand
GATCAGCAGAACCTCGGTGACGCCCAGCAGCAGCCCGCCGTAGACCGCGCCGGGCATACGGCCCAAACCGCCGATGATGGCGGCCAGGATCCCCTTGAGCAGCGGGCTGAGGCCGGTGGTGGGGCGGGCCTGACCGGTGCGCATCAAGAAGAAGATGGCGGCGATCCCGGCCAGAGCCCCGGCCAAGATGAACGCTTGGCGGATCACCCGGTTGCTGCGCACGCCCATGAGCCGGGCCGCGTCGAAATCCTCGGCCGCGGCCCGCAGCGAGATGCCGAACATGGTGCGCTGCAGCAGGTACACGGTGGCGGCCAGGGTGGCCGCCGTCGATCCGATCACGACGACGTCGATGATCTGGATGTTGAGGTCGCCCACCGCCCACACCCGGTCGGCCCACTCGGGCCGGGCGAAGCTGCGGACGCTGGCGCCCATGGTCATCACGAAGATGGCCTGCACCAGGAAGTGGACCGCGAACGACGTGAGCAGCATCGTGAAGTCGGTGGCGCCCCTAACCCAGCGGAAAGCGATGAACTCGATGGCCACCGACGTGGCGACCGCGCCCACGAAGATCAGCGGCACCGCCGCCCACCAACCCCAACCGGCGGTGGCGACCGCTGCGAAGGCGATGTAGGCGCTCACGGTGATGAGTTCGCCGTGGGCGAAGTTCACCATGTGCATCACCCCGAAGATCACCGCGATGCCCAAGGCCAGCAGCGCATAGATCGAGCCCCGGCCCAACCCGTCGATCAAATTCTGAAGCAGATCGATCATGGCTGCTCTCCGGTGGACGGGTGGTTCTGAAGCAGATCGATCATGGCTGCTGTCCGCTGCGGGGAGCCGAACGGGCGGACACGCCCACGAAGGTGTCGAACAGATCGTCGCGAGCGAGCAGCTCGGTAGCGGGTCCTTCGGCAGCCACCTCCCCGGTGCGCAGCACATAGGCCCGGTCGGCCACCTCCAGAAGCCGGGTGGCGTTCTGTTCCACCACCAGCAACGTCCGGCCCTCGGAGCGGAGCCGAGCAACGAGATCGAACACGAAGTCGACCAGCACCGGGGCCAGGCCGAGCGACGGCTCGTCCATCAACACGATGCGGGGGTTACTCATCAACGCCCGGGCGATGGCGAGCTGCTGGGCCTCCCCGCCGGAGAGGTATCCGGCCGGGGTGGACCACTTCTCGCGCAGCACACCGAAGAGTTCCGCCATCTCGTCGAGCAGCGCGGAGCGTTGATCGGCGCTGACCGTCGCTCCGCCGATGCGCAGGTTCTCCGCCACCGTCATCTGCGCGAACAGCCGCCGATGCTCGGGCACCAGGGCAAGACCGGCCCGCAGCATGCGGTCGGGGCTGTTGCCCGTGACCGCAACGGTGTCGAGTCGCACCTCGCCCTCAGCGGGACGCAGCAGACCGGCGACGGTGTTGAGCAGGGTGGTCTTGCCCGCGCCGTTGGGGCCGATGAGGCCTACCACCTCATTGGCCCCGACGGAGAGGCTCACCCCGCGCAGCGCCGATATGGCCCCGTAGCGGGTGGTCAGCCCCGATATCTCAAGCATCGCGGGCACGATATACCAGGGCCGGATACCGGCCCCGTTCGGGGTCGGGCTCTACGACATCCTGGCCGCGAGAGCGGTCTCGCCGTCGACGATCTGCAGGATGTAGACCGGCGTGTCGGGGGTGCCGTCGGTGCCGGCGTAGCCGATGGTGTCGGTGACCGCCTCCACCCCGGAGAGTTGCGAGATCGCCTCGGCGATGGCCAGAGGATCGGCCGAGCCGGCGTCGATGAAGCCTTGGATCGCCACCGTGATGGCGTCGCCGGCGAGGGCGGCGAAGCCCGGTGCGTCGCTGGGCATGCCCGCAGCGGCCAGACCGTCGTTGAGGCGCTGGTAGCGGTTGCCGTCGGTGCCGAAGCCGTGGTCGGTCCAGTAGATGCCTTCGTTGTTGGGGATCACGGTGATGCCGCTCACGCCGAAAGCGTCGGCGCCGAAGTAGGTGATGCTGTCGATGCCGCGCTCTTCGATGGCGCCACGCAGCGCGTCGACCTGCGGAGCGATCATGGCGGTGTAGAGGATCTCGCTGCCGTCGGCCACCCCGGCCACCTCGTTGGCATGAGAGGCGAAATCGAAGTCCTCGAAGGGAACGTAGCTCTGGTCGAGCACCAACTCGCCGCCGAGCTCTTCGAACTTGGCTGCGAACGTCTCGGGGTTGTAGCCGAAGTACGGACCCTCCGATGAGAACGTGATGGCCCTCGTGTAGCCGTTGTCGATGGCGAACTGGGCCGCGGCCTCGGCCTGCTGGGTGTCGCTGAAGGTGGTCATGAACGAATAGATCGACGGGTCGGGCAGCACCGGCTCGGTGGAGGCCACGAAGATCACCGCCCGGCTGGCGTTCACGGTCTGCAGCACCGCGTCGCCGGTGTCGGCGAACGGCGGGCCGAGGATCACATGGGCACCGGCGTCGATCAGGTCGGCGGTGGCCCGCTGGGACACCTCGGGGTCGCCCTGCACATCCTCGATGACGAACTCCACCGGATGTCCTCCGACGCCTCCGGCGCAGTTGATGAGGTCCACGTAGTGTTGCCCCGCCTCCGAGATGGGGATGTCGGCGAAGCCCCCGACCTCTGAGAGATCGGCCGCGAACCCGATGATGAACGGATCACCGCTCGGCGCCGGTCCGCAGTTGTCGAGATCCGCGTCGAGCGCGGCGTCCACATCGAAGCTCATCTCCATGGCCATGTCGTCGTCGGCCATGTCGTCGTCGGCCATGGCGTCGTCCGCCATGTCGTCTTCGGCCATCGGCTCGTCGGCCATCTCCTCGTCGGCCATGGGCTCTTCGGCCATGGGCTCCTCGGCCTCGGGCGCGGCCGTAGTGGTGGCCGCAGGAGCCTCGGCCGCGTCGTCCTCGTCGTCGCCGCAGGCGGCCGCCACCAAAGCAACGGCGGCAAGCAGGCCGAACAGGAGCGTTCTGGTTCTCATGGGATCCTCCAAGGAGCTTGCGGAGTGTTCCGCGGTCTGTTCCTACGCCGGTTTAGCATATAGTCCGTTTGGTAGCAAACGAAATCATGCACCCAACGGAACCGGATGCCCGCAGTGCTGAATCGAGCCGACCCTCGCCTTCTCGACGCTGAGCGACTCATCCAACAGCGGCTCGGCGACCGGCGCCTCGACTTCGACTCGATGCTGGCCGTGTCCAACATCTACCGGGCCGCCACCGCGGTGCGCCGCCGGGCCGAGAAGGGCGTGCTGTCGGAATTCGGTCTCTCCTGGGGCGGTTTCACCACCCTGTGGGTGCTGTGGGTGTGGGGTGAGATGCAGACCGCCGACCTCGCGGAGGAGTGCGACCTGTCCAAGGGCACGCTCACCGGGGTGGTGAAGACGCTCGAGCGGCGGGGCTTCGTGAAGCGCAGCCAGGTCGCTTCGGACCGACGCCGGGTGACGGTGGCGCTCACGGATGCGGGGATCGACACCATCGAAGGGCTGTTCCCCCGTTTCAACCTCTACGAGGGCGAGATGGTTCGCGAACTGTCCATCACCGAGAAGCAGACGCTGGCCGAGCTGCTGCGCCGGGTGATCGTCACCGCCGACGCGCCATAGCCGGCGGCCACTCTCAGGAAGACTCGAAGCTCAAGAAGACTCGAAGCGCGAGCAGTAGTCGACCATGCGACGGCAGACGGCGGCCACCTCGCCGATGTCGTCGGTGTATTGCGACGGCTTCATGCAGAACAGCGTGTAACCCGCGGCCACCTGCTCATCGATGGCGGCCATGGCGTTGTCGACGTCGGCCACCGCGTCGGAGGAGGCGAAGGTGGCCCGGGTGCCGCCCACCAGCTCGATCTCGGAGATGTCTCGCCCGACCTGAGCCAAACCTTCGGCCAGCTGGGCCAGATCGTCGGCGGTGGGCGCACCGAATGGGTGGAACCCGCTGCCGAAGCGGGCCATTCGGCGGATCAGAGCCGGGTGCATCCACTCGCCGCCGAACCACATGCGGGGGCCCTCCGGTCGCCAGGCCTTGGGCTCGCAGTACGCGTCTGCGAAGCTGAAGTACCGTCCCTCGAAGCTGGCGGGTGAGCCGGCCCAGAGCCGCGACATGGCCTCCAGGTGCTCGTCGAGGATGCGGCCCCTCTGGTCGAAGGGCACCCCGTGGGCTTCGTACTCCGCCGGCTGCCAGGACACGGTGGGCTGCACCACCAGCCGGCCCTCGCACAGAAGGTCGATGGTGGCGAGGTCCTTGGCCAGCAGGATCGGGTGCCGCAATGGGGGGATGATGGCGCCGGCCACCACCCGGACCCGGTTGGTGGCCGCAGCCACCGCGGCCAGCGTGGCCACAGAGCTGGGCCACGGCGTCATAGGGTCCTGATTGCCGATGGCGGCGTACATCCGGGGATTGCTCATCAGCCCGCTGCTGGCCGCGTCGCCGCCGAGCATGGTCTGCTCGCTAACCATCACCGCGTCGAAGCCGCTGTCCTCGGCGATGCGGGCCAGCTCGACCAGTCCCCGCAGGTCGCGGGGGTCGAGCATCGTGTGGTTCTCGGTGAGGATCATCAGCATGCCGGGTGCAGCCATGTCAGCTCCCTGCGCGGCGGGGTCGGTCCGGCCGGGTGAGGCTCACGTCAGCGCTCGACCATGTCGAAGGGTCCGAGTGCCACCGCTCCTCCGTCCAGACGGAACGAGACACCGGTGGCGAAGCGGCCCGCCGGAGCCACCAGATAGTGCACCAACGCGGCGATCTCATCGGGCTTGCCGGCGCGGCCGGCGATGTTGACCGACACCCCGGCCGCCGTCAGTTCGGCGATCGCCTCGGCCGCCATGGGTGTGTCCACCATTCCGGGATCGACCTGGGTGACCCGGATCCCGTCGGAGCGCCATTCCTTGGCCAGAGCGACCGTGACCGCGGCCAGTCCTGCCTTGGTGGCCCCGTAGACCGCGCCGCCCGCCGAGGGCCGCACCGCGTCGACCGAGCCGATCATCACCACCGCCGGGTCATCGCCTGAAGCCAAATGGGGATGGGCGAGCTGGCAGAGCCGCAGCGGCGCCCACAGGTTGAGCCCGACCAGCCCGTCGAAGTACTCGCGGTCCAGTTCGCTGAGCGGTAGCCAATCGCCGCGCCCCGCGTTGTTCACGAGGATGTCGAGCCCGCCCAGCTCGGCCACGGCTCCGGCGATGACACCATCGACCGAGGCGGCATCGCTCAGGTCGGCAATCAGCGGACGTACCGAGCCTTGCGCCTGCGGCACCCGCCCCGAGCGTGACACCGCCACCACATCCGCCCCCGCGCCCGCCAGTCGGGCGGCCACCGCGGCCCCGATCCCGGTCGACGCCCCGGTAACGACAGCCCGCCGCCCGGTCAGATCGAACGCAGCATCACCCACGCCGCCACACTACGAGCGCGCGCCGATACGTGCAGCTTTGTCGCGTCGGGACGGGGCATTTCCCGCTCTTGTTCGCTGCGCTCACGGGCCGCTCGGGCCACGGCCTCGCCCGTATGCGCCGGATTGGCTCGCCTATGCGCTCGGCCTCTACGAGGGCGCGCCGATAGGTGCAGGTTTGCCGCGATGCTCCACGGGCAGGTGCCTGCGGTGTTGATCGTTTGGGGCCGAACGAATAGGGTGCGGCCCGTGGCTGAGCTGCGGGGGTTCATGTACCCGAGGACGCCGACCGGGGCCGCGGGGATCGTTCCAGCACCGCCGTGGCACTACTCGGGGGACATGCTCACCGTCGAGTACCGCACCGACCCGCAGCGGGTGGCTGAACTGCTGCCTGCGCCGCTGGAGCCCGCCGACGACGACCCCGGAGCGGTGGCCATGGTGTGGGCCGAGTGGCAGAGCTGCTCGGACAGCTTCGACGAGTTGCTCGACCCGGTGCGAGCCCAGTACCGCGAGGTGTTCACCGTGGTGCGCTGCCGCTACCGGGGCGAGACCTACAGCCGGGCCGCCTACATCTGGGTGGACAAGGACTTCGCCATGGCCCGCGGCCACTTCCAGGGCTACCCCAAGAAGATGGCCGAGATCGCCATGACCAGACCGGTGCCAGTGGGCCGGGCCGGACCACGACTCGAACCCGGCGGCCGCTTCGGAGCCACCGTGAGCACGTGGGGCCGGCGCATCGCCGAGGCCCGGTTCACCATCGACGGCACCGCCGAGGCGCCCGGCTTCGTCAACGGCCATCCGATGCTGCACAGCCGCCAGATGCCGGCCATGGAGGCCGACGGCACCGACTCGCTCGACGAACTGGTCACCATGCGGGGCTACGACGCCGACCTCGGCCCGGTGTATTCCGGCGACGCCGAGCTGGTGTTGCCCGAATGCCCCACCGAGGAGCTGCACCGCCTGCAGCCGGTGGAGATGATCGGCGGCTACTACCGCCAGGTCGGCATGTCGATGGCGTCGGGCACCACACTGTGGGCCGCCCCCAACCCGAAGGCCCAAGCGTGAGCCTGGCAACGGCCACGTTCGTGGACGACTACCTCGCCGACCACGGCGACGCCGACGCCGACCTGGCCTCGCACGACTCGTTCACCTCGGGGGTGCCCCACGCCACCTTCAGCCGGCTGCGGCGCGACGACCCGGTGCACTGGACACCGGAGTCCGACGGCTCGGGGTTCTGGTCGATCACCCGCTACGACGACGCGCTGGCCGTGAGCCGAGACGTCGACACGTTCACGTCGTCGCAGGGGATCCGCCTCGAGGAGATGGACGCCGACGAGCTCGAGTCGCGCCGCACCATGATGGAGCTCGACCCGCCCGAGCACACCCGGCTGCGGCGCCTGGTGAACCGGGGCTTCACCCGCCGCACCGTCGAGTCCTATGAGGACTCGATCCGGGCGCTGGCCGCCGAGGTCCTCGACGAGGCGCTCACCGCCGACGCCTTCGACTTCGTGACCGAGGTGGCCGCCCGGCTGCCCATGCGGATGCTGGGCCGCCTGCTGGGCACCAGCGACGCTGACGGCCACCAACTGGTGGAATGGGGCGACGCCTTCCTGGGCAACAGCGACCCCGAGTTCACCACCCATGTGGTGGACACCGTCGACACCTCCGAGTTCCGGCTGATGCCGTTTCGCAGCCCCGCCGCCGCCGAGGTGTTCGACTACGCCGAACGTCAGGCCGCCGAGCGTCGAGCCTGCCCCCGCCACGATGTGATCACCCAACTGCTGGCCCCCACCCGCGACGGCGAGCCTCTCAGCGACCTGGAGTTCAAGAACTTCTTCCTGCTGCTGATCGCGGCCGGCAACGACACCACCCGCTACACGATGACCCACGGGCTGTGCACCATGATGGCCCATCCCGAGCTGTGGCGGGCCTGGCGGGCCGATCCGTCGCTGACCGCGACCGCGGTGGAGGAGGTGCTGCGCACCAGCGCGGTGACCATGCACTTCCGCCGCACCGCCACCCGGGGTGTCACCATGGGCGGCAAGAACATCGCCGCGGGCGACAAGGTGGTGATGTGGTTCTGCTCCGCCAATCACGACCGTGACGGCTTCGACCATCCGTGGCGCTTCGACCTGGCCCGAGAACCCAACGACCACATGGCCTTCGGGCGCAACGGCCCGCACCTGTGCCTGGGCGCATGGCTGGCCCGCATGGAGGCCCGGCTCGTCTACGAGGAGCTGATGAAGCGGATCGACCGCCTCGAACCCGACGGCGAGCCCCAGTACCTGCGCTCCAACTTCATAGCCGGCATCAAGCATCTGCCCGTGCGTGTGGTGGCCTGATGGGAACGGAACGCGGCGCCGCTCTGGTGACGGCATGATCCGACGTGAACCCCGGGGGGTGCGACTGTGGGGTCGATAGTGGGCGCCGCGCTGGTGTCGCACGTGCCGCCTCTGGTGCTGCCCGAGAGCGTGCGGCGCCTGCTCAACGGCGGCGAGGACACCACCCTGTTCGCGGGCCTGCACGCCCTGCGGGCCGAGCGTCTCGGCCCGGCCAATGCCGACACCGTGGTGGTGATCGACACCCACTGGTTCACCACCATCGAGCACATCATGTCGGCCCATGAGCGGCGCAAGGGCCTGTTCACGTCCGACGAGTTGCCCCGGGGCATGAGCGCCATGCCCTATGACATGCCCGGTGACCCCGAGTTGGCCTACGTCTTCGAGGCTCAGGCGGCTCAACGAGACGACACTTGGGTCACGGCCATAGACGACCCCCACCTGCCGGTGCACTACCCCACCATCAACCTGCTCGGCTTCCTGCAGGGCGACGAGCGCTGGGTGTCGTTGGGGGTGTGCCAGACCGCCGAGCCCGACGACTTCCTGCTGGCCGGTGAGCTGCTGGCCGCCGCGGTGGCCGGGCTCGACCGGCGGGTGGTGATCCTGGCCAGCGGCGGGCTGAGCCACCGGTTCTGGCCGCTGCGGCAGTTCCGCCACCATGAGGGCGCCGACCCCGACCTCCACATACGCACGCCGGAGGCGGCCGCCGCCGACCGGGCGGTGCTGGGGTGGATGGCCGCCGGAGACCACGCCGCCATCATCGACTTCCTGCCCGAGTACTCCCGCCACGCCCCCGAGGGCTACTTCGGCCACTACCTGATCATGGTCGGGGCGCTCGGAGGCGCGTCCTGCACGGCCCGGGGCACCCAGTTCGGCCAGTACGAGTCGGTTTCGGGCACCGGTCAGGCCCATGTGTGGTTCGACCTGTGAACCGGGCTCGACCTGAGAACCGGGCTCGACCTGAGAACCGGGCTCAACCTGTGAACCGGACTCGACCTGTGAACCGGGCTCAACGTGTCCTGGTGCTGGCCCACGAACCGCTGGGCACCAGCGCCCTTGTGGGTGAGCGTCTGCGCCAGCACGGCTACGAGGTGCATGAGCATGTGGTGACCACCGACCTCGACCGGCCCAACGACGCGGCTGCCTTCCCCGACTTCGCCGCCTACGACATGGTGGTGCCGATGGGCTCGGTGCGTTCGCTCACCAACACCGACGAGATCGAGAGCTGGATCTTCACCGAGATCGCCATGGTGCAGGCCGCCCACGAGCGGGGCACACCCATGCTCGGCGTGTGCTTCGGGGGGCAGGTGCTGGCCGCGGCCCTCGGCGGCGAGGTGGAGCAGGCCCCGGAGACCGAGATCGGCTGGTACGAGATCCACGAAGTGGACGGTGCCGTCAACCCGGCGGGGCCGGGGCCGTGGTTCCAGTGGCACCACGACCGCTTCACGCCGCCGCCGGAAGCCGAGGTGTTGGCCGTCAACGACAGAGCGGTGCAGCTCTTCCGGCTGGGTCGATCGGTCGGCACGCAGTTCCATCCGGAAGTGACCCGCGCCCACGTAGAGAACTTCCTGACCAGCGCAGACGACGAATACCTCACCGAGCACGGCTTGAGCCGCAAGGACCTGCTCGACGGCGCCGGACGCCATGAAGACCGCAACGCCCGCCAGTGCTTCGCCCTAGTCGACTGGTTCCTCCACGAGGTCGCCTCCTCGTAGACCCGCCGTTCACCCGCCTGGGGTGCGGCCCTAGCGATAGGGCTGAACGTCCAAGCGGGCGGTCTGACCGGGAGCGATCACGCGGACTGAATGTCCAAGCGGGCGGCTTGGGCGACGATGTGCTCACACAGCGCTCTCACCTCGCGCGGGTCGTCGGTGTGCTGCGACGGCTTCACGCAGAAGGTGGTGAACCCGGCCGCCATCTGCTCGCCGAAGTCGGCCATGGCCGCGTCGATGTCGGCGGTGTCGTCTGGCCCCGCGAAGGTGGCCCGGGTG
>JAJDZO010000017.1 GCA_022824605.1 Acidimicrobiia bacterium | reverse complement strand
CGCTGTGCTCGCTGGAGTTCGACGCCCACCGCCAGCTCTACGACTGGTACCTGGAGCATTTGCCTCTGCCCGGCGACCGGCCCCGCCAGTACGAGTTCGCCCGCCTGAACCTCACCCACACGGTCACCTCCAAGCGCAAGCTCAACGCTCTGGTGACAGACGGGCTGGTCGACGGCTGGGATGATCCCCGTCTGCCCACCCTGCGGGGCCTGCGCCGCCGGGGCTACCCGCCGGAGGCCATCCGGGAGTTCTGCGCCCACATCGGTGTGGCCCGGGTGAACGGCGTGCATGAGGTCGAGTTGCTGGAGTCGTTCGTGCGGACCCACCACAACCGCCACGCGCTGCGCCGCATGGCCGTGCTGCGCCCGCTGGAGGTGGTGATCGACAACTGGCCTGAGGGCCATGTCGAGCAACGCCGAGCCGTCAACAACCCTGAGGACCCTGGCGCCGGAGAGCGTGCCGTGCCGTTCTCGGGGCGGCTCTGGATCGAGCGGGACGACTTCATGCTCGACCCGCCCCGCAAGTTCTACCGCCTCGCCCCCGGCCGGGAGGTCCGCCTGAGGGCCGGCTACTTCCTGCGCTGCAACGACGTCGAGACCGATTCTGACGGTGAGGCAGTTCGGCTGCGCTGCACCTACGACCCCGAGACCGGCGGCGGCCAGGCCCCCGACGGCCGCAAGGTGCGGGCCACCATCCACTGGGTGTCGGCCGACCACGCGGTGGAGGCGCGGGTTGCGCTGTACGACCGCCTGTTCACCGACCCCGTGCCCGGCGCCGACGGTCGCGACCCGCTGGAGTCGTACAACCCGGATTCACGCCGGCTGATCCCCGGCGCCAAGCTCGAGCCCGAGTTGGCCAACACCGCGCCCGGCGAGGTGGTGCAGTTCGAGCGCCTCGGCTACTTCGCCCACGACCCCGACGCGCCCCTGCTGTTCCACCGCACCGTCGGCCTGCGAGACGAGTGGGCCAACCTCCAAAAGCGCCGCCAACACGGAACCTAGAAGCCACCACCAGCCCCACCAACCCCTCGGCGGGCTCACCCCCGCCGCACACGCTTCGCACAGGACGGTCCTCACGCTGGCGGACGAACCGCGCCAGCGCGTCGCCTCGCAGCGGTTGGGAGTCTCCTCCGACTCGCCTGAGCAATCTTCCGTCAGGGGTCGTGACGATGCGACCACGTATCTCGGGCACCTCGGTCAAGGTGACGTCCCAGCCGCCAACATGGACCTGTCGAACCCGCACTTCAACGGCGCACTCTCTCGCAAACCGATGGATGCGATCGAATGTGTTCTGCGATAGCGGACACCCGACGATCATGAGGTCGGGCGCGATGCCATGGACGATTAGGCCGCCGTCCGTCATGGCCATAGCCGGGATCGTCGTCAGAATGTCGTCAGGCACTCCACGCTTGAAGTCGAGCGCCTCGTGCTCAATCCGACCCAGCATCTCCCAGAAATCGTGCTCAGAGAGTCGGTCGGGGATATCGTCAAAAGGCGTCAAGGGACCCACTCCAAAGATTCTACAAAGTTGGCGAAGAATTGATTGCGAGAGCTGATTCTCATTAAAGATTGTAAAATCTTTGAAGGAGGATCGCTGCCGACGAACCCTGAGGGCGAGGCTCGAGACTACGACCCGTCAGGCTGCTCAGCCTCGCAGCGGTGTTGTCAACGGATCTACCAGTTGGCGGCTATGTATTGGGTTTCGCAGAACTCGTAGATGCCTTCGCTGGCGCCCTCGCGGCCCAGGCCGGACTGTTTCATGCCGCCGAAGGGAGCGGCCGGCTCCGACACCGCCCCCCGGTTCAGGCCGATCATGCCGGCCTCGATGCGTTCGCTCACCCGCAGGCCCTTGGCCAGATCCTCGGTGTAGACGTAGCCGATCAAGCCCATCTCGGTGTCGTTGGCGGCCGCGATCATGGCGTCGGTATCGGTGAAGCTGGTCACCGGGGCGACCGGTCCGAAGATCTCCTCGCGGGTGATGGGCGCAGCCGAGTCCACCCCGCCGAGCACGGTGGGCTCATAGAAGAAGCCGGGCCCTTCGACCACCGAGCCGCCGGTGACGGCGCTGGCCCCGGCACCGATGGCGCCCTGCACCAGCCGGTCGATGTTGGTGATCGCGGCGGAGTTGATCATCGGGCCGCAGGTCACATCGGGATCGAACCCGCTGCCCACCTTCACCGACCCCATCGCCGCGGCCAGCCGCTCCACGAACTCGTCGTGTACGGGAGCCTCCACGAAGAACCGGTTGGCCGCGGTGCAGGTCTCGGCCGAGTGGCGCATCTTGGCCACCATCGCCCCGGCCACCGCCGCCTCCAGATCGGCGTCTGCGAACACCACGAACGGGGCGTTGCCGCCCAGTTCCATGACCGTCTTGAGGACCCGGTCGGCGCAGCGGCGCAGCAGCATCCGGCCCACCTCGGTCGAACCAGTGAACGACACCATGCGCACGGCTCGATGGTCCACCGCCGCGTCGAACCAGGGACCCGAAGCGGTGGTCGGCACCAGGTTGACCACGCCGGGCGGGACGCCGGCCTCGGCCAGCAGTTCACCGATCCGCAGCGAGGTGAGCGGCGCCTCCCGAGGCGGTTTGATCACCACCGTGTTGCCCGCGCCCAGCGCAGGGGCCAGCTTGCGGGTGATCATCGCGGCCGGGAAGTTCCACGGTGTGATCATCACCACCACCCCCACGGGCGGATGGCGGGTGAGGATGCGCTTGTCGCCGGCCGGTGCGGTGCTGATCGAACCGTGGATGCGCACCGTCTCCTCGGCGTTCCAGCGGAAGAACTCGGCCGCGTAGGCCACCTCCCCCACCGCGTCGGCCTGGGGCTTGCCGTGTTCGAGCGTGATCAGACGGGCCAGCTCGTCGATGTGGTCCAGCAGGATGCGGTGACAGTCCCGCAGGATCTCCGAGCGCACCCGGGGCGCGGTAGCTGCCCAACCGGGTTGAGCGGCCGCGGCCGCAT
>JAJDZO010000109.1 GCA_022824605.1 Acidimicrobiia bacterium | reverse complement strand
GAGGTGGAGAGCTACCTGGCCGAGGCATCAGCGCGCGAGGTGGCGCCCCTTATCGCCGCGCTGCGGAACCGGGCTGATGCGGTGAGCGCCCGTGAGTTCCAGCGCCATGCGTCGCGGCTCGCCGACCTCTCACCTGAGCAGCGAGCCGCGGTGGAGTCGCTGTTGCGCGGTGTGGTGAACAAGCTGCTGCACGAACCGACGGTGAGACTCAAGGACGCGGCCGGCCATGCCCGTGGCGACCGGCTCGCCCAAGCACTGCGCGACCTGTTCGACCTGTAGAAGGGCGCGCGGATAGGTGCAGGTTTGTCGCGTCGGGGCGGGGCATTTCCCGCTCTTGTTCGCTGCGCTCACGGGCCGCCCAAACCACCCCATGGCTGCCCACGGCCTCGCCCGTATGGAGCGCGCTCGCTCGCCTATTGGCTCGGCCTCTTAGCCGTCCGTCGCTGACATGGCTCTGCGAGCCGCCACTCGGGCCAGTGCCCTCGCCGTTCGCCAGACGGAGATCGTGTCGCGGCTGTTATCGGAAACCTGTGACGTCACCGTCGAGGCGGTGCCCGTGTCGACCGTGGGGGATCGCCAAGCCGGCACGCCCATCGGTGCCATGGGCGGCAAGGGGGTGTTCGTCAAGGAGGTGCAGGCCGCGGTGCTCGACGGCCGAGCCGACATCGCGGTGCACTCGGCCAAGGATCTGTCGTCGTCCACCCCTGAGGGCCTGGTGTTGGCCGCGGTGCCGCCACGAGGCGACCCACGCGATGCTCTGGTGGGTTGCCGTCTGGCTCATCTGCGGCCAGGCGCCACGGTGGCTACCGGCTCGATCAGGCGCAAGGCTCAACTGGCCTGGATGCGTCCCGACCTGGTGTTCGCCGAGTTGCGGGGCAACATCGCCACCCGGCTGAAGAAGGCCTCCGCATTCGACGCCATCGTCATGGCCGCAGCCGCCCTGCAACGGCTGGGGCTCGAACCGGTGGTGCTCGATGTGCTCGAACCCGATGTGTTCGTGCCCCAGGTCGGCCAGGGTGCCATCGCGGTGGAGTGCCGCGCCGATGATCGCGCTGTGCTGGAGACGCTGCTCGCCATCGAACACGAGCCGAGCCGGCGGGCCGTCGACGCCGAACGGGCCTTTCTGGCCGAACTGGGAGGCGACTGTGACCTGCCCGCGGGCGCGTACGCGGTCGTCGGCGCGGGTGGCACGCTGGAGTTGACCGGCCTGCTGGCATCACCGGACGGCCAGACGTTGATCCGCGACACCCGCGGAGACCATGACCCCGAGACGCTGGGCCGGTCGGTGGCCCGGCACCTGCTGGACGAACGCGGCGGCCGAGCGCTGCTTGAACCGGCGCCATGAACCGCTCACAACGCCGTGGATGCCCACAGCATCGCCGACAGACGTTCGCCGAAGTGCCTGCGCAGCCATGAACCCGGCGGGCCCGTCACCGTTGCCCGAGCCGCTGGACGGACTGAGGATCGTGGTGTGCCGGCCTCAGGAGCAGGCTCGACCCCTGGTCGACAGCCTGGCCGCGGCCGGCGCCGAAGTGGTCAGCTCTCCGGTGATCGCCATCACCGACCCCACCGACGGTGGGGCCGCACTACGCGACGCCCTGGCGAGGCTCGGGGCGGGCGACTGGCTGGTGGTGACCAGCCCCAACGGTGCCGAGCGGGCCGCAGCCGCAGCCACCCGACCGTTGCCCGTCGATGTGAACGTGGCCGCCATCGGTCCGGGCACCGAAGCTCGGGCCGCAGCGGTAGGGCTCACCGTGAACCTGGTGCCCGAGCGCTCGATCGCCGAGGGCCTCGCTGAGGCATTCCCGCCACCCGATCCCCAGCGCGGCGGACTCGTGGTGTTGGCTCGGGCCGCGGAGGCCCGGGCGGCGCTGCCCGACAGCCTGCGAGCCGCCGGCTGGGAGGTGCTCGACGTAGCCGCCTACCGCAACGTGGCCTCCCCCCTGACCGACGACCAACGCCGAGCAGTGGCCGCCTCCGACGCGGTGGTGTTCACGTCGTCGTCGACGGTCGAGCGCCTGGTGGCCGAAGTGGGCGCCGGTGCGGTGCCGCCGCTGGTGGCGTCCATCGGACCGGCCACCTCGGCCACCGCCACCGACCACGGCCTTGAGGTCACCGTAGAAGCCGGCCAACACACCATCGACGGCGTAGTGGCCGCCCTGATCGCCCACGTGGGTCAACACCCCAACATCACCGGCAGCTGAGCCCGCAACGACAGCACCATCAACCCGCCGGTCAACCACAGGCGCTCGGAGCCGGCAGGCCGCCGGGGCTGGCGGGCGGCTGAGGCTGGGTAGCCTCGCGGGGTGAACTTCCCGCAGCGGCGTATGCGTCGGCTGCGCCGGACTCCGGCCCTTCGCCGGCTGGTGGCCGAGCACCGGCTGCACCCCGCCGACTTCATTGCACCGCTGTTCGTGCGAGAAGGCATCGACGAGGCTCAGCCCATCGTCTCGATGCCCGGCCAGTTCCAGCACACCCGCCGGTCGCTGCGGGCCGAGGTGGCCGAACTGCACGCCCTGGGGGTCGGCGCGGTGGTGCTGTTCGGGGTTCCCGAGCACAAGGACCACCTCGGCTCGCAGGCCTGGCATCCCGACGGCATCGTGCAGACTGCCCTGGCCGACCTGCGCTCCGACCTCGGCGACGACATCGTGTTGATCGCCGATCTGTGCATGGACGAATACACCGACCACGGACACTGCGGCCTGCTCGACGGCCGCGGCGGGGTGGACAACGACGCCACCGTTGAGCTCTACGCCCGGATCGCACTGGCGCAGGCCACCGCCGGCGCCGACGTCGTAGCCCCTTCAGGGATGATGGACGGCCAGGTCGGCGCCATCCGCAGCGCGCTGGACGGCTCGGGCTTCGAGCAGACGGCCATCCTCGCCTACTCGGCCAAGTACGCCACCGCGCTCTACGGGCCGTTTCGCGACGCGGTGGATGTGACCATCGCAGGCGGGGGAGACCGCCGCACCTATCAACAGAGTGTGGCCGGAGCCCGCGAGGCCATGGAAGAGATCCGCCTCGATCTGGCCGAGGGCGCCGACATGGTGATGGTGAAACCCGCACTGGCCTTTCTTGACGTGATCTCGGAGGCTCGCCGCAACTTCGACGTGCCACTGGCCGCCTACCACGTTTCGGGCGAGTACTCCATGGTGTGCGCGGCCGCCGAACGGGGCTGGCTCGACGGCGACGCGGTGGCCCATGAGCATGTGCTCGCCATCCGGCGCGCCGGCGCCGATGTGGTGCTCACATACTTCGCCCGCCGGTTGGCCGAGGCTCTGCAATGAACGCCGGCACCGGGCACGGCGACCCGGCCTTCACCAACGAAGCGCTCTTCGAGCGGGCCCAGCGGGTGATCCCCGGCGGGGTGAACTCGCCGGTTCGGGCGTTCCGCTCGGTGGGGGGCACGCCCTACTTCGTGGCTGAGGCATCCGGTCCGTTCGTATGGGACGTGGAGGGCCGCCGCTACATCGACTACGTGCAGAGCTACGGGCCGGGAATCTGCGGCCACGCCCACCCCGCGGTGGTCGAAGCCGTGCGGCAGGCGGCCGGTCGGGGCACCAGCTACGGAGCGCCCACCCGCGACGAGGTGCTGATGGCCGAGGAGATGTGCGCCCGGGTGGAGGGCTTGGAGATGGTCCGGCTGACCAACAGCGGCACCGAGGCGGTGATGTCGGCGGTGCGGCTGGCTCGGGGGATGACCGGACGCCCGACGGTGGTGAAGTTCGCGGGCTGCTACCACGGCCACAGCGACGCATTGCTGGTGGCGGGCGGCTCAGGGGTGGCCCAGCAAGGACTGGCAGGCTCTGAGGGTGTGACCGCCGGCGCGGTGGCCGACACGATCGTCGCCCCCTACAACGTGGTGCCTGACCTGGACGAGTCGGTGGCGGTGGTGTGCGTGGAGCCGGTGGCGGCCAACATGGGTCTGGTGGCCCCGGAGCCCGGTTTCCTGGCGGGCTTGCGCGACGCCTGCGACAGGGTGGGCGCCCTGCTGTTGTTCGACGAGGTGATCACCGGGTTCCGGCTGTGCCGGGGCGGGGCGGCTCAATGGTTTGATGTGCGACCTGACATCTGGTGCTTTGGCAAGGTCATCGGCGGCGGGTTGCCGGTCGGGGCCTTCGGCGCTTCGACCGAGATCATGTCGTGCCTTGCGCCTCTCGGTGGCGTGTACCAGGCGGGCACGCTGTCGGGGAACCCCCTGGCCACCGCGGCCGGCCTGGCCGTGCTGGGTCTGCTCGACGACGACGCCTACCAACAGCTGGAGTCCACGGCCGCGAGCCTGCAGGCGGGACTGACCAGCGCTTTCGCGACGGCGGGGGTGAGTGCGGCGGTGCCGCGGGTGGGTCCCCTGCTGGGTCTGTTCTTCACCGGAGATGCGCCACGAGACTTCGACGAGGCTCGCAAGGCGGCCGACAACGGCTGCTATCCGCAGTTCTTCCACGGGATGCTGAAGCGAGGGGTGGCCCTTGCACCGGGTGCCTACGAGGCGATCTTCCCGTCGCTGGCTCACACCGACGCCGAGATCGAAACCACCATCGCGGCCACCGCCGAGACCGCCCTCGACATGGCTTCCGCAGGCTAGACACCCAGCGCGCAGCACGGCGAAAGGGGCTCAACAATGAGCAAGCGATTCAAGATCGTCGCTGGGGCAGCCATCGCAGTTGTCTTGCTGGTTGTGGTGGCTGCGGCGGTGTACCTGCTGAGCCGCGACGATGCCCCCGACGCAGTCGATCTGGAGACCACGGTGGCCCGCATCGAGGAGTCGGAGGCCACCGGCGGCACCAACGACGCTTCGTCGAGCGCCGCTTCCAGCGACTCCAGCACGGACACGGATTCGACCGCCACGTCCACCGACAGCAACACGGCCGGAGGCCGAGATGCCGACACAGTGTCGGACGACGCACCCCAGGAGACGGTCACCGCCGCGAACACCGCGACCGATGACAGCACCGAGACGAGCACCGCATCGTCGGGTCAGACGGTGGAGTTCCCCGGTCACCTCGACGGTGTGTGGACGGTGCAGACAGCCGAGAATGCCGGCGATCTCCAGGGTGAGCCGTCGGTGAGCTTCGCCGGTTTCCGGGTGGATGAGGTACTGGCCGGCGGGATCGGCGATTTCACCGCGGTGGGCCGGACCGCGGACGTGACCGGCACGATCGAGATGTCGGGCAACGTGCTGGTGGTCGCAACCGTGGCGGTGGACATGTCCACGCTGCGAACCGACAACTCCAGCCGCGACGGACAAGTCCGCCGCGCCCTCAACACCAACGAGTTCCCGGTAGCCACGTTCACGCTGGCCGAGCCGGTCGAACTGCCCGCCGACATGGCCGACGGGGCCACGTTCTCCGGTTCGGTGCTGGGCGATCTGACCATCAAGGGCGTAACCAACAGCGCCGCCTTCGACCTGCAAGCCCGACTCGTGGGCGATGTCCTCGTGGCGGTCGGATCCAGCGATGTCACCTTCAGCGACTACGGCGTCACCGCGCCGACCGCACCCATAGTCGTGTCGGTGGAGGACCACGGAATCATGGAGTTCCAGCTGATTCTCACCCGCTGACCGCCAGTCACGAGCCAGTCACACCATGACTTTATGCTAGCATTTTAGTATCACAAGTTGATATCTTTATTATAGCTTAGTATCGTGGAGACGTGACTCCAGTGATCTTTGCGACGCCGAAGTCTGATGACACCGATCTCATGGTGATAGCCGAGATCGAGCGGCTTCGTCGCGATCTGGCGCGATACGTCACCCACCGGCCGAGGCGGTGGGCGGGCCATCTGCGACGGGTGAGCTTCGGGCGAGCCGTGCGCGGCTCCAACTGGATCGAGGGCTACCGAGCCTCGCTCGACGACGTGCTAGCCACCATCGACGGCGAGGAGCCACGCGACACCACCGAGGAGACACGCCTGGCTCTGACCGGCTACCGCGACGCTATGACCTACGTGCTGTCGTTGGCTGAGAGGCGTGCCGCGGTCGACGAGTCGCTGCTGAAGTCGCTGCACTACATGATGACCAAGCACGATCTCCGGATCGAGCCCGGCCACTATCGCGGCGGCCCGGTGTGGGTGCAGGACGAGAACGGCGATCGGGTCTACGAGGCCCCGGACGCGCCGCTCGTGCCCGGACTGATGGACGCGCTGATGGAATCGATCAGCAACACCGAGCCGGTTCCCGTGATGATCCGAGCAGCCATGGCGCATCTCAATCTTGCGATGGTCCATCCGTTCCGTGACGGCAACGGCCGCATGGCCCGGGCGCTGCAGACATTGGTGCTGTCGGCCGAGGGACTCACTTCGCCGGTGTTCTCGTCGGTCGAGGAGTACTTGGGCCGCAATACTGACGCCTATTCCGCGGTGCTCGCCGAGGTCGGGCAGGGCAGCTGGCAGCCGGGCAACTCGGCCCGCCCCTGGATCCGCTTCATGCTGCGAGCGCACTACCACCAGGCGTGGACCTTGCAGCGACGGGTCTCCGAGACCGAGCACCTCTTCGACGGCCTCTCGCAGCTCCTGGATAGAGCGAGCTTGCCGCCGAGAGCGGTCGGCGCCCTCGCCGACGCAGCCCGAGGCCGGCGGCTGACACGACCGGTGTACATACGCCTCGTGGAGATCACCGACGGCGAGCCGATCTCGAACCTGACGGCCAGCCGGGATCTAAGGGCGTTGGTTGACGCCGAGGTGCTCGAAGCGTCCGGCGCGGGCCGGGGCCGCACCTATGCCGGGTCAGCCGAACTCCGCGATCTGTGGCGCCATGTGCGATCCAGCCGCCCACCCAAGTCCCGGGCCGACCCCTACGTCACGCTGGCGCAGCACTCCCTGCCCGGAGTGTGAAGGCACACGCCGCTACCGCCGCCACGTTCCCAGAACGGGGTTGCGCTGTCAGCCGCGCTCTAGGCGCTGCTCGATTATGGATTGGCAGTCGTCATTTTTCGGCTATTATTGACGGCTTGATGTACACAAGATTGACTCGGGTGCCGGAGCAGAGCTTCTTTCTGCTGGGCATGCGAGGCGTGGGCAAGAGCACCTGGGCGCGGCAGGCCCTGCCCGATGCTCTCCACTTGGACCTGCTCGACGAGGCCCTGTTCACCGACCTGCTCGCAGACCCGTCCCTGTTCCGCCAGCTGCTGTCACGGACGGAGCCGGGTCATTGGGTGGTGGTGGACGAGATCCAACGCATCCCCCGCCTGCTCAACGAAGTCCACCGGCAGATCGAACAGCGGGGCGTTCGCTTCGCGCTGCTGGGATCCAGCGCCCGCAAGTTGAAGACCGCGGGCACCAACCTGCTGGCTGGCCGGGCGCTGCGCAAGGCCATGCATCCGCTGACGCCCGCCGAACTCGATATCGACTTCAACATCGACGATGCGCTCCGCTACGGCACCATCCCCTTGGTGTGGACCGCCCCCGACCGCAGGGAGACCCTCCAGAGCTACACCCAGCTCTATTTGCGCGAGGAGATCCGAGCGGAGGCCGCCGTGCGGAACCTGTCGGGCTTCGTGCGCTTCCTGCCGGTAGCCGCGCTGATGCACGGCCAGACCGTCAACGCCTCATCCATCGCTCGCGACACGGGGATCGCCCGCACCACCGTCAACGGATACCTCGAAGTGCTCGACGACACGCTGCTGGCCGCGCACCTGCCCGCGTTCGAGGCCAAGCTGCGAGTGAAGGAGCGGCGCAGGCCCAAGCTGTACTGGGCCGACTCCGGGCTGGTGCGAGCAGCCAAGCGCCAACTCGGCCCAGTGGTTGACGAGGAACGGGGCGCCCTGCTGGAAGGGTGGGTGCTGAGCCTCCTGCGAACCCACAACGAAGATCAGCACGTCTACGACGACATCGGCTACTGGGCGGCAAGCGAGTCAGCCGCCGCGGTTGACTTCGTCCTCACCCGTGACCGCGAGCACCTCGCCATCGAGGTCAAGGCATCCGAGCGGTACAACACCGCCATGCTCAAAGGGCTGCGAGCCCTGGCTGACCTGCCCGGCCTGGTCCGGCGCGTGCTCGCCTATCGGGGGCAGCGTGCCTTCACGACCGAGGACGCCATCGAGGTGTGGCCCCTCGACGACCTGCACCAGGCTCTTCAAGCTGATCAGCTCTGGCCCTGAAACACCGGCCGAGCCGCTGGCGCGCTTGGCACCCACGGTCGTGTCGGTAGATGATCACGGCACCATGGAGATCCACTGCGCTTCACCCGCTGACGCCACGCCGTGCTTGTCGCGACGGTTAGAGCAAGCGCTGGCATAGCGTCGCCCAGCCCGGTCTGCAGCACCACACCGATAGTACCTCGGCTTGAGTTCTAGGCTGGCCGGCATGACCATTGATCGGCGGCAGGTTGATAAGCGATGCTTCAATCGCGGCGCGGTCCTGCCGTACGAACTTCGGCTGCTCGATTATGAGGCGGCAATACAGGACGTCTATGACTTCTTCTTCGATGTCAATGGGTTCCTGGCCGCCAAGGGTCTGGGGCGGCTTGAGGACACTCTCAGAAAGGCGATCCTGTCAGGGGTGCTCTCGGACATGTTGACGGCAAGCCTGGCCGCTCATGCTCGCACTCTGGTTGAGAACCGGCACCACAACGGGCACCCCGACCTTGTCGTAAGGGGCGTGTACCCGGATGACGCCGTGAAGGCCGGGACCGAGGGGGTGGAGATCAAGACGACGCTGAAGAAGGGCGGTGCCGTGGATACTCACGGCGCACGCGACCAATGGTTCTGCGTGTTCGTCTATCAGGTCGACAATCTGACCGAGCCAGCCGCCGACCGAGATCCACTGCGCTTCACCGAGGTGTACCTCGCGGAGGTCACGACCGCCGACTTCCGCCGCAACGAGCGCGGCGAGCTGGGCACGAGGACTGCCACGCTGCATGCCGACGGAGTCGCGAAGCTGCGGCGAAGTTGGATCTACCTGGACCCCGCCGACGACTCGCCCGAACCCGGCTCGTAGTCGCGCAGCTTCGAAATCGCAGATACTGCAAGCCGGGCGTAGGTCGGGTCTCGCTCGACACCTGTGCTGCGATACCCGACATGCTCCGCGGCAGCAAGAGTCGAGCCGGAACCGGCGAACGGATCAAGCACGACACCGGTGCCGAGCGGCAGGATGGCCCGCACCACTTGGCGAAGGAAGTCCTGAGGCTTGAGACTGGGGTGCGGCGCGAGTCTGCGCTCCGCTCGCCGCGTCGGTGCCGACGCGATCACGTCCGAGAATGGCTTCTCGTCGGAGACGCGCCGCAGTCCACCAGTGCCCCAGGTCCGCAGGTTGTCCTGGACACGCCCCTCGAGCGGCTTCCGGAACAACAGCCACGGCTCCCACTTAGAGCGGGGCATGACCGTAACGTCGGGGAACTCCTCGTGGGCGTTCTTGGGACGGTCGCCGCCCCGCATCGTCATTACGAGTCGGACGATCTCGCCCCGGCGCTCAAGACCACCGCTACAGATAGCGTTCGCGACAAGATGCGAGACCAGCGGGTTCGATGCGACCAAGACATGCGCACCGGGTACCAGCGCCGGGATCAGCACCTCCGTCCACCTACGGAAGAACGAGCACAGGCCGTCGAGATCTTCGGTGGTGAGCGTCGTGAACCTGGGCAGGGGGGACCGCTGATGACCGTCGAACGCCGGCGGGAGGCGCCACACACCTCCCTTGCCCATACGGAGCTTGCGCTGCTGCTGTGAGGTGTACTCGACCATCCCGTAGGGAGGATCGGTCACAACCCCGTGGAAGGCGTGGGGCGGCTGCGCGGCCAGCCATTCCAGGCAGTCACC